>JAFPCE010000256.1 GCA_017390245.1 Selenomonadaceae bacterium | reverse complement strand
TTCCCTCCAAATCCCAGGCCACAGTCTCCCCTATGATAGTAATAGTATCTTTAAAAACTTTAATATCTTTTAAAGGCTCAAACACTGTACCATCCTGCAGCAAAGGCTTCATATCCATAAAACGAACTGAGCCATCATTACAGTATATATACACACTATAATTATCTGTAGGCACAGCCTGCAATGCTGCCAGCATAAAATCTAATTTCTGCTTCACAGATACTCCCCCTTCCATTTATAACAAAGGCGCTATTTTATTCAGTGGTTTATTCTCCCTAGCTAATTCCCAATTCTGCATAAGTTCATTCTGATGCAAATCAGCCCAGGCCAATACATATTTCAGCTGCCTGGCAGGAAGAGCACCTTGGATTACCACTCCATTTAAAATATCTACCAGCGCCTTATATTCCGCAAATTGCACATGAAAATGCGGTGGCTTATGGTCATTGTAGTACATGGTAATACGGATACCAAAAAATAAACTAATTTCCGGCATAACAATCCCTCCCCTAGGAGAATCATATAATAAAATGGTATTTTTGTAAATTATACCAGCCATGCTAACCCAATAAAACTGTTTTCAAACTATGAAACCGACATTTTCGCAATATAACCGACATTATTTTTGTCGGTTATATATTTTTTACGGCAATTTTATCACGCTGGCCTGTATTGACAAAAGGCAGCAATCCTGAGACTGCTGCCTTTTGCGTTGATTTTTATTCAGCTATCTTTAATTTTGCCTTGATGATTCTTCTTACAGACTGGTCCAGTCTTTCCTGGGTAATGGCATCAGTTTTCAGCCCCCGCAGCAGGCTGTTATATACCTTATCTATGCGGTCATATTCGTGGCAGATAATCAGCATATCTGCTCCAGCCTGGAAGGACCTCAAACCTACAGTGTCATAGTCGTAGTACTTGGCAATGGCACCCATATTAAGCTCATCGCTGACTACGATACCTGTATATCCCAGCTGGTTCCGCAGCACATCAGTCATAAAATACTTAGACAGACTGGCTGGTGTATCTGGGTCGATATTGGAATAGGTCACATGGGCTACCATTACCATGAAATTTTCGTTATCATGATTTTTGATAGTGGCCTTAAATGGCATTAAATCAGTTGCCTGCAGCTCATCCCAGGTAGCAGATACATTCACAAAGCCCTTATGGGAATCTGCCTTGCCTCTGCCAATACCGGGAAAATGCTTGATGCAGCAGATAAGATTCTCTGCTTCATAGCCACTGACAGCCTGGTCTACATACTGTGTAACTACATGTGGATCTGTACTGTAATCTCTTCTTTTTACCAAATCCCTGCCTACGTCAGCTACAGGCGCATAATTGACATTGACGCCCATATATTTCAGCTCTTCAGCTATATCCTGGGCATATTTTTTAGCTAACTCAGGCCCCCCCTTCAGCGCCACATCTTCCTGGGCTGGCGGTGGTGTCAGCTTGTCTGCCATACGGGAAACCTTGCCGCCTTCTTCGTCAATGGCCACAAAGAGAGGCAGATTGCCAAACTGTTTATTCTCCAGACTGGTATCCTGCACCTTCTTCATAAATTCCCGGACATGAATCTTGTTTTTCATATTGCGGTCATAAATTATAATACCGCCTACATGCTTGGACTCTATCAGCTCTTTTTCCTTAGGCAACAGCTCTGTGCCCTCCAGGCCTACCATAAACAGCTGGCCCACCTTCTGCTCATTGGTCATGCTGTTTAGGATTTCCTCAGTCCTGGCATCAATGTTTTTGCCATTTGCTTCAGCTAAGGACTGCATGCTTCCCACCATTACTGCCAGCATCAGCAGGCATAACAATGACATAACTTTTCTTGTAACCATCAAATCCCTCCTATAAATATTATTTGATTATATCACACTTACCTTATTCGCTTCATTATAGCACAAAAGGACTATTTCCGAGAATTAATCTTACATTAGATTACACTCAGAAATAGCCCTTTATTTTTCTAAAAAGCGGGATTAGAAGTCCACTTCTTCGCCCTTCTTAATGCGGTCATGGAACTCTGCAGTAGCAGCAAACAGTACATCAGTAGAAGAGTTCAGTGCAGTCTCACAGGAATCCTGTACTACGCCGATGATAAAGCCTACACCTACAGCCTGCATAGCAATATCATTGCTGATGCCAAACAGGGAACAAGCCATTGGAATCAGCAGCAGGGAACCGCCTGCTACACCTGAAGCACCGCAAGCGCCTACAGTGGAAAGTACAGACAGGATAATAGCTGTTGGAATATCTACATGAATGCCCATGGTATGTGCTACAGCCAGTGCCATAACGGTAATGGTAATAGCAGCACCCTCCATGTTAATGGAAGCACCCAATGGAACGGATACAGAATAGAAATCCTCGTCCAGGCCCATCTTCTTGCACAGCTCCATGTTTACTGGAATGTTAGCAGCGGAGCTGCGGGTGAAGAATGCGTACACACCGCTTTCACGGAGACAGCGGATAACCAATGGGAATGGATTACGATGGAGGAAGCAGAAGCAGATGATTGGGTTAACGATGAAGGCAATGACAAACATACAGCCAACCAGAACTGCCAGAAGCATACCATAGTCGATGAAAATAGCTAAGCCATTCTCAGAAACTGCGGAATAAACAAGACCCATAATACCAAATGGAGCCAGCTGGATAATCCAGTAAACTGCCTTTGCTACAACAGCAGCAAAATCAGCAATTACATTACAGGTTTCCTTAGTAGCAATCATCTTAAAGCCAAGGCCGAAAATGATAGCCCAGCAGAGGATGCTCAGATAGTTGCCAGTCATAATAGCATTAACAGGGTTTGCCACAATGTTAGTTAAGATAGTGCTGACAATCTGGCCAATGCCCTCTGGTGCTGCATTGTTAACAGCATCAGTAAGCTTAATGGTAACAGGGAAAAGAGTACTCATAACTACGGCAGCAGCTGCAGCTAAAAGAGTACCAAGGATATACAGGAACACAACATTTTTGAAGCGTCCGCCGATATCACCGCTGGCATTTGCCAGTGCTGAAATAACCAGGATAAATACCAGGACAGGAGCTACGCCCTTTAACAGTCCTACGAAGATAGTACCAAAGATTGGCACTACAGTGTTTCCTGGAATGGATAACGCCAGCGCACAGCCTACGATTAAACCGATGATAATACGGATAATCAGACTGATGTGCTGCCACTTCTGAATAGTAGACATCATAATAATTTCTCCTCACGTGTTAAGATCATAACGATTTATATAACTTATCATTACGGAAATTAATTGTAAAGGCCGGTCAAAAAACTGTCAAGGCTAATCTACCTCCAGTGGACATACATACTAAATTCCTCTATATGTGTACACATGTATACTTTTAAACCTTTTTCACAAATAAAAAATGGCCCTAAATAGTATATTTAGAGCCATTCCTCAATACATGTTATTTAACTACGATATTAACCAGCTTGTCTGGTACACAAATCATCTTTACTACAGTTTTGCCTGCGGTCAGTTCCTGTACACGTGGCTGGGCCATAGCTGCCTTTTCCATTTCATCCTTGCTGATGCCGGAAGCCAGCATAATCTTGTCACGAACCTTGCCGTTAATCTGCAGTACAACCTGTACCTCAGCAGTCTTGGTAGCTGCCTCATCCCATACAGGCCACTTCTGCTGGTGTACGCTCTCTTCATTAATGAGAGTGCTCCAGAGCTCCTCAGTGATATGAGGTGCAAATGGTGCCAGCATCTTAATCAATGCCACAGCAACCTCTCTTACCAGGTCGCCGTTAATGTTCTTGTCATTCTGGAAGCCATAGAAGGCATTTACCAGCTCCATGATGGAACTGATAGCAGTGTTGAACATGTAACGGTCACGGATATCCTCAGTAACCTTCTTGATGGTTACATGGAGAACATGGCGGAGCTCCTGCTCCTCCTTGGTAAGAACAGATACGTCATAGCTGTCGGAACCAGCCTTAATCTTATCCTGGAAAATATCAAGAATACGCCATACGCGGTTTAAGAAGCGATATGCACCTGCTACACCCTCATCGCTCCAGTCCAAATCGCGCTCTACAGGTGCTGCAAACATAATAAAGAGTCTTGCAGTATCTGCGCCATACTGGCCAATGATTTCCTCTGGGGAAACTACATTGCCCTTGGACTTGGACATCTTGCTGCCATCCTTCAGTACCATGCCCTGAGTTAACAGGTTGGTAAATGGCTCATCAAAGTCCAGCATGCCTGCATCCCTTAACACTTTGGTGAAGAAACGGGAATACAGCAGATGGAGAATTGCATGCTCAATACCGCCGATATACTGGTCTACTGGTGCCCAGTAATTAACCTTGTCCTTGGCAAATGGCAGCTCAGTATTGTGCGGATCAGTATAACGGAGATAGTACCAGGAAGAACAGATAAAGGTATCCATGGTATCAGTTTCTCTCTTAGCTGGCTTGCCGCACTTTGGACAGGTACAGTTCACGAAGCTTTCACTCTGAGCCAGTGGAGATACAGCACCTGGGTCAAACTTAACATCCTCAGGTAAAAGTACAGGCAGCTGATCCTCTGGTACAAGCTGCTCACCGCAGTCTGGGCAGTAAATTACTGGAATTGGTGCACCCCAGTAACGCTGGCGGGAAATAAGCCAGTCACGGAGACGGTAATTCACACGGCGCTTGCCGAAGCCCTCAGCCTCAGCCTTGTCCATGATGCCCTTCATAGCGGATTTAATGTCCATGCCGGTAAACTCAGCAGAATTTACCAATACACCCGACTTATCAGTATAAGCCTCAGTCATTTCCTCCAACTTCAGTTCCTTATCCTTTGGCTGGAGAGTGAGGATAATATCAATGCCATACTTGGTAGCAAACATCCAGTCACGCTGGTCACCAGATGGTACGCCCATAACAGCGCCAGTACCGTATTCAGCCAGAACGTAGTTGGTTACCCACAGCTGAACCTTGTTGCCGTTAAATGGGTTAACTGCATAAACGCCAGTGAAAATACCTTCCTTTTCAGACTCAGAGGAGGTACGCTCCATCTCAGACTGATTCTGAGCCTTCTGGCAAAAGGCACGAATTTCCTCAGCCTTTGGATTGTTTTCACAAATTTTATCGATTAATGGATGCTCTGCAGCCAGTGCTACAAAGGTAATACCGTAAGCAGTATCTGGGCGGGTAGTATATACAGGCAGCTTTTCACCCAGCTCTGGAACCTCCAGGCTGAACTCCAGGCCTTCACTGCGGCCTATCCAGTTTTCCTGCATCAGCTTAACTCTGTCAGGCCAGCCCTTTAACAAATCCAAGTCCTTTAAAAGAACATCAGCATAATCAGTAATCTTTAAGAACCACTGGGACAAGTCCTTCTTAACAACAGTGGAATCACAGCGCCAGCACTTGCCTTCAATAACCTGCTCATTTGCCAGTACAGTGCCGCAGGTATCGCACCAGTTAACAAAGGCCTTTTTCTTGTATGCCAGACCTCTCTTATAGAAGAGCTGGAACAGCCACTGGGTCCAGCGATAATAATCAGGCTTGCAGGTTGCAACCTGTCTGTCCCAGTCATAGGAAAGGCCCATTTCTCTCTGCTGGCGCTTCATGTTGTCCATATTGGAGAAGGTCCAGTCAGCTGGATTTACACCGTGCTTAATAGCTGCATTCTCAGCAGGCATGCCGAAAGCATCAAAGCCCATTGGGTGAATGACATTAAAGCCCTCCATGGTCTTGTAACGGGCTAAAACGTCACCAATGGAATAGTTGCGTACATGACCCATGTGCAAATTGCCAGATGGGTATGGGAACATTTCCAGTGTATAGTACTTAGGCTTTGCAGGATCCATTTCAGTCTTGTAGACATTGCTTTCCTGCCATTTAGCCTGCCATTTCTTTTCTATTTTTTGTGGTGAATATTTCTCCACGGTAAACCCTCCTATAAATTTCTAAAAATATAGCCCTGGCTGAATACACAACCAGGACTCTCAATTCGTAATAATCAACCAAACCTAATTATATCTTATTCCAAGTAAATGAGTCAATACAAGTTTTAAGCCTGCCTTCCCACAGCACAGCCATAAAACAAATTACAGCATTTATGGCATCTGGGTGAACTGGCTGCTGATGGCATGGCCATGATCCATAGGTCCTCTGCCTTTGCCTAAGTCCAGCATGGCATTGAGGCAGTCAGAAATATATACCTTGGCCAGCGTTACTGCTTCCAGCATTGGATAGCCCTTAGCCAGATTGGAGGCAATGGCAGAAGATAATGTGCAGCCTGTGCCATGGGTGTTAGTGTTGTTAATGCGTCTGCCCTCCAGCCACTGGTGCAGACTTTCCCCATTGATATTTTTCCCATATAGGAAATCATTAGCATCATTGAGGCTGTGACCGCCCTTGCAGAGGACACTGCAATGATAGGTATCACTGATTTGTGCCGCTGCCTGCTCCATATTTGCCGCAGTTTTTATTTTTTCTCCCGTCAGCACCTCGGCCTCTGGAATATTTGGAGTTAAAATATCTGCCAGTGGCAACAGCTCCTGTTTCAGCACTGCTATGGCATCATCAGATATGAGCTTAGACCCGCTGGTAGCTACCATAACAGGATCCAGCACAATATTCTTTGCCTGATACTGCTTGAGCTTTACCGCTATTACCTTTATGAGCTCTTTATCAGATACCATGCCTATTTTCACTGCATCTGGATAAATATCCGTAAAAATGGCATCTAACTGCTGCCCCAGGAATTCTGGCGTTACGTTCATAATGGCACTGACTCCAGTAGTATTCTGGGCTGTTAAGGCTGTAATGGCACTCATGGCATATACACCGTTAGCCAGCATGGTTTTCATATCCGCCTGAATGCCAGCACCGCCACTGCAGTCACTGCCGGCAATGGTTAATGCAGTTTTCATATCTATCACCTCAAATCATGAATTTACTTAGAAAAAATTATCCGAACCATATCCACTGGTATTACCAATAAAGCTAAGCCGCCACAAATAAGCCAGGTCAGAAAATTCAGAGGTTCCACGCTTAAAACCTCTCCCCCCAGCTCCACAAAGATAAGCTGAGTCAGGAATATCAGCAGGGAAACAGCTAAAAATGTAGTGTTTCCTCCTATATGAGCCAGTACCTGCAGCTTCTCCGTTCTGGCATTAAAACCATTAAAGGTTATAGCCATCATAAATGTAGCAAATACTGCAGATTTCAAATACATAGTGTCCACATTGCCAAACACTTCCCTGAACCATGGAATAAACAATATTCCCAGGCAGACAATAGTGATAAAGATTGAGCAGACAACTACCTGCTGCATCATTTTCATAGTAACAATGTTTTCCTGCCGGCCCACAGGCTTTTCCCGCATAAATTCTTTTAATGCTGGTTCACTGCCAAAGGCAATAGCTGCCAGAGTATCCATAGCCAGGTTAACCAGCAGCAGCTGGATAACTGTCAGCACCACATTTTCTCCCAGCATTGGTCCTAAAAAGCAGATTAAAACTGCTGCTACATTAACAGTCAGCTGGAAAATCAGGAATTTCCGAATGCTCTTAAACATGGTACGGCCGTACAAAATTGCTTTTTCTATGGAAGAGAAATTATCATCCAGGATGGTAATATCTCCTGCTTCCTTGGCTACCTCTGTGCCACTGCCCATAGCAAAGCCAACATCAGCCTTTTTCAGTGCTGGTGCATCGTTAACGCCATCGCCAGTCATGCCTACTACATAATCCATTTCCTGAGCTAAATGCACCAGACGGCTCTTATCTGTTGGCAGCGCCCTAGCCACTACCCTGAGCTTCGGCAGAATTTCCTTTACTTCTGCATCACTCATGGCATTTAAATCCTTTGATGTCAGTACCACATCATCCTTGCTGTTAATGAGGCCTGCCTCTCTAGCGATGGCTTCCGCAGTTTCGCTCCTGTCACCAGTTACCATCACCACCTGAATACCGGCATTTTGCACCTCTGCTATAGAATCAGCCACATCTGGGCGGATATTATCACGAATACTCAGCACTCCAATTAATGTCAGTTCCTCTGGCATAACCAGATTGCCAGCCTCATCCTTAACAGTTTTGCCACAGGCCACTGCCAGCAGACGCATAGACTGGGCTGCCTGCCCCTGGATATAATTTTGCAGCTGTATATCATCATCCAGTCTGCTGGTGGTGCCATCCATATTATAATAATGCCTGCACTGTGGTAATAACAGTTCTGGGGCACCTTTCACATAGGTGATGCCTGTACCTGCTATTTCTACAGCAGCATATTTATCATTGGAATTAAAGAAACGGAAGTCTGCTGCCTCCTGCCTGTTGATTTTCCCTGTTAAATTTATATTTTGTAAAAAGCTTAAAATCGCTCTGTCAGTGCTGTTGCCACCGATGATTTCTCCATCACTGCACTGGGCACTATTGTTTAAGCCTAAGCCCCATACCAGTGACTGTTTAAATTCGGTACTGCTCTTATCCAGCTTATTTTCTGCCTGGCTGCAGACTGGACTGCCATCTCCTAAAGCCAGCTCCACTACAGATAAGCGACCCTCTGTCAAAGTACCTGTTTTATCCGTAAAAAGCAGGCTGAGGCTGCCTGATGTTTCGATACCCTTGATTTTCTTTACCAGTACATTGTCCTTTTCCATGCGGATGCTCTGGGCAGACAGCAGCATAGAGGTCAGCATTGGCAAGCCCTCCGGCACAGCACAAACTATCACAGTTACTGCCACGGTTACTGCGTCAATT
>JAFPCE010000028.1 GCA_017390245.1 Selenomonadaceae bacterium | reverse complement strand
TGAAGCAAGCCTCAGGCGCTTTGCCCACTATGACTACTGGCATGATAAGGTTATGCCGTCCATACTGGCGGAAAGCGGCGCTGATTTGCTGATATACGGTATGGGTGAAAAAGCACTGGTGGATGTGGCCGGACAACTGCATCAGGGGATAGATGTCAGCTTGATTCAGGATGTGGCAGGTACCTGCTTTAAAGTACCAGATTTTGACTATATATGGGATTATACAGCAGTGCCAAGCTTTGCCCAGGTAAAAGAAAGCAAAAAGAAATTTGCTGAAGCCTTTAAAGTGGAATATCTGGAACAGGATGCCTTCCGTGGCAAAAAGCTGGCCCAGCAGAATGGCGAGGTTTGTATAGTACAGAATCCGCCGGCTATGCCTCTTTCTACAGAGGAAATGGATGAAATCTATGATTTGCCCTATGAGCGCAACTGGCATCCTATGTATGATGCAGCAGGAGGCGTACCTGCCATTGCTGAGGTGAAGTTCAGCATTACTGCCCAGAGAGGCTGCTTTGGCGGCTGTAACTTTTGTGCCATTATTTCCCATCAGGGAAGAATTATACAGAGCCGCAGCGATGAGTCCATACTGCGGGAGGCTGAGCTTTTAACAAAGCTGCCTGATTTCAAGGGCTATATCCATGATGTAGGCGGCCCGACAGCTAATTTCCACCGCACCTCCTGCGATATGCAGCTGCAGCGTGGTACCTGCCATGGCAAGCAGTGCCTGTCTCCAGATGTGTGCAAAAATCTCATTGTGGATCATAGCGGTTATATAAGTCTGTTGCGGAAGCTGCGGGCTTTGCCAGGAGTGAAAAAGGTATTTATCCGCTCTGGCATCCGGTTTGATTACTTGATGCTGGCTAAGGACGAGTTTTTGCGGGAGCTGTGTGAACACCATGTCAGCGGCCAGCTGAAAATAGCGCCGGAGCATATTTCGGACAGAGTTACCAGGATGATGGGCAAATCAAACCGCCAGGTGTATACCAGCTTTGTGGAGCGGTTTAACAGAATGAACCAGAAGCTGGGGAAAAAGCAGTATTTAGTGCCGTATTTCATGTCCAGCCATCCAGGCTCTAAGCTGGAGGATGCTATTGAGCTGGCTGAGTTCATCAGGGATATGGGCTACCATCCAGAGCAGGTGCAGGACTTTATCCCGACACCAGGAACACTGTCTACCTGCATGTGGTATACAGGCATTAATCCATTGACTGGCGATAAGGTTTATTCTGCAAAGAAGCCTGGAGAGAAGCTGCTGCAGCGTGTGATGATGCAGTACTGGCTGCCACAGAATTACCATTTGGTAAAGCGGGCACTGGAAATAGCCCATCGTGAGGATTTAATAGGTTTTGGACCAAAATGTCTGATAAAGCCGGAGCGCAAACAGGTAAGGCGCTCAGGCATGAATAAAAATAAAAACGCCAATAAAAGTACCAATGCCACTAATAAGGCTATTGGGAATAAACAGAGTCGTAATAATGGCAGTAAGGGAAGAAGGCCTGCTGCCTCAGCCAATAAAAAGCGGGTGAAGTAATGCGTTGTCCATATTGTTCAGCCCCTGACTGCAGGGTTCTGGATTCCAGAGCAGTGGATGAGGGCCGTACCATCAGAAGACGCCGTACCTGTAATCAGTGCGGACGCCGTTTTAACACATTTGAAACCGTAGAGCACATGCCATTATTTGTAATCAAGCATGGTGGTGACAGAGAAATCTTTGACCGCAACAAGCTGATGAACGGCTTGATACGTGCCTGCGACAAGAGGGAGAAGTCTTTAGAGAGCATCATGGAGCTTTCTCACAAGATAGAGCTTTATCTGAGAAGTAAATTCGAGCAGGAAGTTCCTTCTAAAGAAATTGGCGAAGCCACCTTGTATATGCTGAAGGATTTTGACCAGGTGGCATATATACGTTTTGCTTCTGTTTACCGCCGTTTCAACGATATCCAGAGCTTTAAGCATGAGCTGGATATTCTGCAGAATAAAAGCACTGAAGCAAAAAATGCCAGTGAAAAGCATAGTAAAGAGAAACATACTGACTGATACCAGTGGGATAGGAGTTAAATTTGTCTTGGAAAATTGTTGAAGCCATTAAAGCACAGCTGGCCCAGGAGTCTGGTTATTATATTTATCCAGCCGGCAGCCGTACGAGATTTGCTTTGGTGTATCCAAATTCATATTTTGTGGGCATGTCCAATCTGGGACTGCACATCGTCTACAGACTGCTGAATGAAAGGCAGGACGTGGCCTGTGAAAGAGCCTTTCTGCCGGAAAAAGCCCTGCAGCAGGAGTATGAAAAAAGCCATACTGCTTTAATGACCATGGAAACACAAAGCCAGATTAACGGCTTTGACATTGTGGGCTTCGATATTTCCTTTGAAATGGACTATTTTAACGTTCTGAGAATGCTGGAGCTGGGGAAGCTGCAGCCCTTTGCAAAAAACAGAGGAGAAAGAGATTCCCTGGTTATTGCTGGCGGGCCCTGCGCTACCTTTAATCCTGAACCAATCAGTGATTTTTTTGATGCTTTTATCATCGGTGAAGGTGAAGCAGTTCTGCCGGTCTTTATGGATGCTTATCATCAGGCAAAAGCCCGGGGCTACAGCAGAAAAGAGCTTTTAGAGGCTTTGGCCCAGGTGCCCGGGGTGTATGTGCCATCCTTATATAGCTACAGCTTTAAAGAGGAACAGCAGGCTAAAGGGTATAAGGCTAAAAAGACGGCGCTTCAATTTGCTGATGCTGTGCAGCAGGAAGAGCCTGTTGAAATTGCCAAAGAAGTGGCAGCAATACAGCCTTTGGGCCATGCACCTGCCACTGTTAAGAGAAAATGGCTGGAAAATCTGGATGAATTTCCAGGAGAAACAGCCATATTTACAGAAAATACAGAGTTTAACCTGCATCTGGTGGAAATTGCCAGAGGCTGTGGCCGTCATTGCCGCTTCTGCATGGCAGGCTATTGCTTCCGCAAGCCCCGCATCAGGTCCCTGGAGGCTATAGAAAAGCTGCTGCTAAAGGCAAAAGCTGCTGGCAGAAGAGTAGGCCTCATGGGGGCAGCTATTTCCGATTATCCGGAAATTGACAGCCTGTGCCAGGAAATTTTAGGTGATGGCTTAAGCATGTCAGTGGCATCCTTCCGAGCTGATTCCGTTACCCAGGAGCTGGTGGATTCCCTGGCAGACAGTGGCCTGAGAACCCTGACTATGGCACCGGAGGCTGGCAGCAAGCGCATGCGGGCTGTTATTAACAAAGGCATTGAGGAAGAGCATCTCATAACAGCTATGGATATGGGCATTAAAGCCGGTATCAGGAATTTCCGGCTGTATATCATGATTGGCCTGCCAGGTGAAAAGACTGAGGATATTCAGGCTATTATTGATATGGCCAATAGATTAAAGGATTATATGGAAGACCATGGTGCTAATGGCAGGCTGACCCTTAGCATTAATCCATTTATTCCCAAGCCTTTTACGCCTTTCCAGTGGGAGACTATGGCACCATTAAAGTATATCCAGGAGTCACTGAAACAGATAACTAAGGCACTGAAGAAGCGCCATAACATAGAAATCATTGCAGAATCTCCAAAGGATGCCTATGTGCAGGGGCTGCTGGCCAGGGGAACAAGGCAGATGGGACAGCTTTTGTGGCAGGCCTATAAAATGGGCGGTGCTAAGGCTATCAAAACACTTTTAAAGCAGGCAGGCTATGGTATTGAAGATTTTGTCTGCCGTGCCAGGGATATTGACGAGGTACTGCCTTGGGATGTACTGGACATGGGCTTTAAAAAAGAGTATTTAATTAAGGAATTAAAAATATCACAGGCAGCTGAGCCGGCACATACCATTCAGTGCTTTGATGGCTGCAGGCGCTGTGGTGTTTGTAAATAAACTACAGGAGAGAAGAATTCATGAGCTTTCATTTGATTGCTGGTGATACACCAAATATATGGCTGGGAAAATTTAATATATTCCCAGAGGATATGTTCATTCACGGCATTTCTACCAGACATGGTGGATTCAGCCACAGCAGCTACAGCTCTTTAAATCTGGGACTGCACGTGGAGGATGATGCTGAGCATGTGGTAAATAACCGCATAGAGTTTTGCAGAAATCTAGGGGTGGATTACAAGGCGCTGGTAACCTGCCAGCAGGTTCATAGTGCTAATGTGGCAAAGGTTACAAGAGCAGATAAGGGCAAGGGCCTGGAGAATTATGAAGAGGCTATTGCCAATACAGATGCATTGATAACCAACGAAGCAAATATACCGCTGATGCTGTTCTTTGCAGATTGTACGCCAATTATCATGGCTGATCCAGTACATAAGGCAGTGGGAGTTGCCCATGGCGGCTGGAAAGGAACTGTTAAGTCCATTGCCGTGAAAACCATAGAAATGATGGGACAGGAATATGGCACCCGGCCAGAGGATGTACTGGCTGGTATAGGTCCTGCTATTGGGCCATGCTGCTATCAGGTTGGTGAAGAGGTGGCCCAGCAGTTCAGGGACAGCTTCCCAGAGTTTGCTGATGAGATTATAGAGCCAGCCTCAGAGAAGGGGAAAAGCTATCTGAATCTCTGGCAGGCCAATGCCCGGCAGCTGCTGGCAGCTGGTGTTTTAAAGGAGCATATTGAGGTGGCAGGTGTATGTACAGCCTGTCATAACCAGCAGTTCTTTTCCTATCGTGCTGATGGAGGAAGGACAGGACGCATTGGCGCTTTGATTTGTCTTAAATGATTTAAATTTAAATATATAGATGAAATCTTTTGGGAGATGTTTAGTGTGATTGAAGAAAAATTACATGAGGTACAGCAAAAGATTGCTGCAGCAAAGGAAAAACGCAGTCCGGAAATACAGGATGAGGTGCTGTTAATCGGGGTCACAAAGAACCACGATGTAAACGCCATGCGGGAAGCCATTGATGCTGGCGTTACTGATATTGGTGAAAACCGTATCCAGGAGGCTAAGGAAAAATATGCTATACTGGACAGAAATGTTACCTGGCATTTAATAGGTCATCTGCAGACCAACAAGGTGAAGCATGCGGTAAAGTTGTTTGACATGATTCATTCTGTGGATTCCCTGCATTTAGCGGAGGCCTTAAACAAGGCTGCTGGAGAAATAGGAAAGCACCAGAAAATCTTAATTCAGGTTAATCTGGCTAAGGAAGACTCTAAATCTGGTATTTATGAAGAGGATTTAGCTGAGCTTTTGCAGCAGGTTGATAATATGGAGAATTTACAGCTCATGGGTCTCATGTGCATTGCACCAAACTACGAGGATGTAGAAATGTGCAGGCCTTTGTTTAGAAAAATGAGGAAAATTTTTGAAAAAGTAAAGGAAATGCAGTGGCAAAGGGCGAATATTATATATTTGTCAATGGGTATGACTCATGATTATGAAATTGCTGTAGAAGAGGGCGCAAACATTTTGCGTGTTGGTACTGGTATTTTTGGTCAGAGGCAATATTAAGGGAGCTGCAGGCTATGCAGTAAAAGGAGGATAAAGCTCATGGGCTTTAAGGATTTTTTGAAAAATATTGGTGTATATCCAGCTGAGGATGAACCTATGGACTATGAGCCAGCAGGTGCAGAGCCTGCTGGCAGACAGCGTCATACCGTATCCCAGGATACTCAGCCAATAAGTCCAGTGGATATCAATAAATACAGTAATGTGCGCCAGGCTGGTTCTGGACGCCCGCATATAAGCAGCAGTACTACTGCTGCCAGTGCTGCTGCAGGCAGTGAGAAAATCGTGGATATTGCTGCTGGCAAGTCCCATATTAAGGAAGGTGCAGGGGAAGCTGTTATGCCAAATATGAAGGTTGTGGTTATTCAGCCTAAGTCTCTGGATGACAGCCAGCAGATTGCCAACTGCCTGAAGGAAAAGCGTCCTGTTGTCATTAACTTTGAGGGTGTAGATGATCAGCTGTACAGAAGAATTCTGGATTTTGTCAGCGGTACTACCTATGCTTTAGATGGCAATGTCAACAGCATCAGCACCAGAGTATGGCTGTTTTCACCAAAGAATGTCAATGTTTCTGTAAATAAGAAGACAAATAATGGCTACAATGATATGCCATGGGAGAAAAAAGAATGAGTAAGATTTGGGCTTTTATTGGCGGCGGTGCTATGGCAGGCGCTATTATTGGCGGTGCCAAGGCTAATGGCGTAATTGCTCCTCAGGACATTTATGTTTCTGATCACAAAGAAAAACGCTGCCAGGAATTAAAGGATTTATATGACATTAATGCCATGGTAGGCAGTGAAGGCTTTATAAGCAAGGCTGATTATGTGGTTTTAGCTATCAAGCCTCAGGTAGCAGATAAAGCTATTAATGAGATTAAGGGCAAGCTGAAGACTGGTGCAGTGGTTATTTCCATTGTGGCAGGTCTGACTATAGACAGCATACAGCAGCTTCTGCCAGAACAGTCAGTGGTAAGGGTAATGCCAAATACACCTCTGTCTGTAGGTGAAGGCATGTCTGCTTATGCTTTAAGTCCAGAGGTAGCAGATGAAGCAGCTGATGACGTGAAAAAGCTCTTTGAAGCCTGCGGCAAGGCTGTAGAGGTTAAGGAGTACATGCTGGATGCTGTTACAGGCCTTTCTGGCAGTGGTCCTGCTTATGGCTTTCTGGTAATAGATGCACTGTCTGATGGCGGTGTGGCAGCGGGATTGCCTAGACAGACCGCAACACTTTTAGCAGCCCAGACTATTTTAGGCGCAGCCAAAATGGTATTGGAAACTGGCAAGCATCCTGATATGCTGCGAGACCAGGTTACCAGCCCTGCAGGCACTACCATAGCCGGTGTCCGTGTTATGGAGCAGCAGGGAGTGCGAGGGGCTATGATTGATGCAGTTATAGCTGCTGCAGACCGTTCAAAGGAGTTAGGAAAGAAATAATATATGGCAGGCTCAGAACAGAGAGAAAAAATAATCAGATATTATAAGGGAACTGAGGGCGCAGATGCAGCTGTGAAGCTGGTGGACATGGCTGAGCAGGTTTCCCGCAGCCAGAAGTTCCGCATCAGTGATTTCTTAGACCCTTATGGCCAGGAAATAGCTGAAACCATCGTGGCCAACTATCCAGGCCTCAGGGCTGATTTTTCCGGTGGCTACAGCGGTGCGGAAAGACAAAAGGCTATGATTATTGATAACAGCTTTGGCGGCAGCCCAGCCTTTGATATTGAGGTACTGAAGGTTGCCTGGAATGGCCAGTTTGTGCACTTAGGCCACAGGGATGTACTGGGGTCTTTAATGGGCACAGGCATTGAAAGAGACCGCCTTGGTGATATTATTATGGGTGATGCCAGTGCCATGATTATCTGTGATGGCAAGATGGCAAGATACCTGCAGGATAATCTCACCAGCATTGGCAGCGCTGAGGTTAGCTGCAGTATAGGCAGCTTAGAGGATATTGCACCTAAGGAGGAGAAATACAAGGAGCTGAGGGCTACTGTAGCATCTCTTCGGGTGGATTCCATTGCAGCTGCAGGCTACGGCATATCCCGCAGCCGGGCGGCTACAGATATTGCAGCAGATAAGCTGAAGATAAACTGGCAGCCAGTGAAAAATGCTTCCCAGGCAGTTAAGGAAGGGGATACCCTTTCCATGCGGGGCCGGGGACGTTTAGAGGTGGCAGAGGTGAGAGGCCAGACCAAGAAAGGCCGTATCGGTGTTTTGCTTAAGCGTTATTATTGATGAACAGGGGATGGAATTATGCTTACACCAGTAGATATTCATAATAAAGAATTCAGCCGCAGCTTCCGCGGTTATAACCAGGATGAAATTGATGATTTCCTTGACGAGATTGTCAACGATTATGAGAAGCTGTACAGAGAAAATAACCAGCTGAAAAAGGAGCTGGAGCTTGATGAAAAGCAGATAGCCCAGTACCATCAGCTGGAGAAAAATCTGCAGGATACACTTTTAGTTGCTCAGCGTACTGCTGACGAGGTAACTAATACTGCAAACTTAAGAGCAGAGGAAATCCGCCAGGCAGCACAGCAGGCAGCAGAAAATATCAAGCACGAGGCAGAGCTCTATGCTGCTAACAGCAGACAGGAAACTGACATGGAGTGCAAGCGCAAGGTAGATGCTGCAGCCCAGAAGGTGCGCTTTGCTGTGGCGGAGTATGAGCGTCTGGTAAGAGAAAAGCACCAGTTTATGCTGAAGGTAAAGAACTTGCTGCAGACTGAGCTGGGGATGCTGGATGAGGCTGAAACTCAGATGCCAGATAAGATTGAGGCTGATGCAAAGGCGGTAGAGCCAATGAACCATGAGCCTCAGATTGATTTAATTACAGAGGTTAAGAACCCTGCAGAGGAAGTATAAAAAGGAAAACATTTTGGAGGCTTTGGTTTAAGTGCCCTTTGGTATTGGAATAATAGTTTTTTTAGCAGATCAGTTAGTTAAATGGTACGTGGACACCTCTATGTATATAGGCCAGTCCATACCAGTAATAGATAATATTTTTCACATAACATATATTTTAAATCCAGGCGCTGCCTTTGGCATGCTGGAGCATAAAAGGTGGATATTCATAATCGTGGCTCTGGTTATCATGGCAGCAACTATTTACTGCTACAGGTGGATTAAGCAGGAATCCAGCCTGATAAGGTGTGGCATTGGCTTGCTTTTAGGTGGTGCTGCCGGCAATCTGCTGGACAGAATTCAGACAGGCCTGGTGGTGGATTTTCTGGACTTCCGTGTGTGGCCAGTGTTTAACATTGCAGATATCGGTATCTGCGTGGGGGCAGGCATGCTGATGTTTAGTGTGTGGCGAAGGAGAAATGAGATATGAAGGAGCTTTTTACAGCAGATGCAGATAATGAGCGCCTGGACATGTTTCTCACCCGCATGAAGCCGGAAATGTCCCGGTCACATATACAGAAGCTTTTAGCTGACGGCTTAGGCCAGGTTAATGGCAAAAATAAAAAAGGCAATTACAAGCTGAGGCAAAATGATGCAGTGGAAATAGAAATTCCGGAGGCTGAGCCTATTGAGATTCTGCCGGAAAACATTCCCCTGGATATCCTGTATGAGGACGAGGATATCATAGTCATTAATAAGGCCAGAGGCATGGTGGTGCATCCGGCAGCGGGAGTGTATACTGGCACATTGGTGAATGCCTTGATGTATCATTGCAAAGATTTATCAGGCATCAACGGTGAAATCCGCCCTGGCATTGTCCATCGTCTGGATAAGGATACCTCAGGCGTTATGGTAGCAGCGAAAAATGACAGAGCTCACTTAAGCCTTGCTAAGCAGATACAGGAGAAAACAGCTCACCGCA
Source organism: Selenomonadaceae bacterium (assembly GCA_017390245.1). GTDB lineage: Bacteria > Bacillota > Negativicutes > Selenomonadales > Selenomonadaceae > Anaerovibrio. The sequence continues at coordinate 2,297 of JAFPCE010000028.1, read as the reverse complement.
AGTATATTGCTATATGCTGTGGCAATATCAAGGAAGAGGGCGGCGTTATCCATGGTGCTATTGGCAGACATCCTACAGACAGGAAAAGAATGGCTATAGTACCTGACGGCAAGCCAGCAACTACCCACTTTAAGGTGCTGGAGCGCTTTGGTGAATACACTCTGGTGCAATGCCAGCTGGAAACAGGGCGAACCCATCAGATAAGGGTTCACATGACACATATTGGCCATCCATTGGTAGGAGATCCTAAATATGGTGTCAACCGCCACGGCAAGGCCAGAGGTAATCTGGGTATTGAGGGGCAGGCTCTTCATTCCACCAGTCTGGATTTAGTGCATCCTGTAACTGGTGAGGCTATGAGCTTTAGCTCTCCAGTGCCAGAGGATATGGAAAAAATCATTGTTAAGCTGCGGCAGAAGCTGCAGAGATAATCTGAAATAGAAATATTGCATAAGTTATCAGAATGGGGGAGCAGAGTATGGCAAATTTAGTTGATAAAACAGTTTTAATGGATTCCCAGGGAATCTCCAGAGCTTTGGTGCGTATTTCCCATGAAATCGTAGAGAAAAACAAGGGCGTTGATAACATACTTTTAGTAGGCATCCGTTCCCGTGGTGTGCCTCTTTCTGAGCGCGTGGCAGATGCCATTGAAAAGATTGAGGGCAAAAGACCACCTGTAGGCGTGCTGGACATAACCCTGTATAGAGATGATTTGTCTACCCTTTCCTATCAGCCAATAGTACGTCCTACTACTATGCCTGTAGATTTAGATGGCAAGATTATCGTACTGGTGGATGATGTGCTGTATACTGGCAGAACCATCAGAGCAGCTTTGGATGCCATTATTGACATGGGACGTCCTAAGGCGATCCAGCTGGCAGTACTGGTAGACCGCGGTCACAGAGAGCTGCCTATTCGTGCTGACTTTGTAGGCAAGAATGTGCCAACCTCCTCTAAAGAGGTGGTCAGCGTTATGGTCAAGGAGCTGGACAACGAGGACAAGGTAGCTATCCGGGCTGAAATGGAATAATTATCAAAAGCTTGCGAAATCTATGGCGGGGTTACAGCCCCGCTATTTCTTTAAAATTTTTTATCTGGGGTGATAATATGAAAATCGTAGTATTAGATGGTGATTTGCTCAGCAAAGGCGAAGCCTTTTATGATGTCTTGAAAACCATAGGTGAATATGAATATTATGCAGATACTGACTATGGCAATGAGGATGAAATAGTGCAGCGCATTGGTGACGCCGATGCTGTTTTCATTAATAAAGTGCCAATGACGGAAAGTGTCATGAAGCGCTGTCCAAATTTGAAATTTATTGGGGAAACTGCTACAGGCTACAACAATGTGGATGTGGCAGCAGCGAAAAAGCTAGGCGTAACAGTATCTAATGTACCAACCTATGGCACCATGACAGTAGCCCAGTTTGCCATGGCACTGCTGCTGGAAATCTGCAACAGCGTAGACCATCATGCAGCAGAGGTAGCTAAAGGCAGATGGATAAAAGAAGGCAAAGTAAGCTTCTGGGATATTCCATCCATTGAGCTGGCAGGGAAAACCCTGGGCATTATCGGCTATGGACATATCGGCCATGCCTTTGCAGCCATGGCCAAGGCCATGGGCATGAACATCATAGCCAGCCACCCAAGGAAAATGGGGCAGAAATTCGACTTAGGCATGTATGTATCTCTGGAAGAGCTTTTACAGCAGGCTGACGTCATCTCTTTGCACTGTCCATTAACAGAAGAAACAAAAGAAATCATCAACGAGAAGACCATCCAGCAGATGCAGGACGGCGTCATCATCATTAACACCAGCCGGGGCCAGCTCATAGACGAAAAAGCACTGGCAGCAGCACTGAACTTAGGCAAGGTATTAGCAGCAGGCCTGGACGTAGTAAGCACAGAACCAATGCAGCCAGACAATCCTCTGCTGCAAGCCAAAAACTGCTACATCACTCCACACATGGCCTGGTCAGCCAAAGCAGCCAGACAAAGACTCATTGACACCAGCGTAGAAAATCTCAAAGCCTTTATGGCAGGAATGCCCATAAATGTAGTTTCATAATACAAGAAATAGTTACAAGTAGTTAAAGCAGGTAAATCCATAAATACAGTTGGTCAATTGTAAATCTAAATTGAACATTTTTTAAGAAAATCACATAGCGTAAATAGTATCTAGTTCTGCCTCAAAAAGTTCTTCTGGAGAATAGTAATTCAACCGTTTTCTTGGTCGAGCATTGATCTTGTCAGCGATATAGAAGATATCTTCATCATTATATGTCTCCATAGATA
>JAFPCE010000255.1 GCA_017390245.1 Selenomonadaceae bacterium | reverse complement strand
ATCAGAACAACGCTATGCTCCTGAAGATTATGGCCAATGCCTGGGATATATGCGGTTACTTCAATGCTATTAGTTAAACGAACACGGGCAACCTTACGCAGTGCGGAGTTAGGCTTCTTAGGAGTTGTAGTATAAACTCTTGTGCAAACTCCACGTTTCTGTGGGCAATTCTTTAATGCCGGTGCTGTAGATTTCTCCTGCATGCTCTCTCTGCTCTTGCGAACTAACTGGTTAATTGTAGGCATACATGCACCTCCTTCCTTCAAAATGAATATTTAGTATTTATTGAAACCTCCCAGCTTTGCTGAGAAGCTCCTAACAACGCTTACGGCCTTACTTCAGAACTGCAACTGCTGCAGCTCCGACTTCTATAGAGCAAGCCTTGCCCAGCTCCTCCATAGTGCAGGTAAAATCGACGGATATGTTTTTCTCGGCGCAGAGTCCCTTCAGTGGCTGAACCACTCTGTCATCTGCATTGGTACCAAGAAACACCCATGACACCTGGTCTTTGTTGATGGCTTTGGTCACCTGTTTAATACCGATAACCCGTTCCGCCGTCTTCAGCTTTTCCAGTGTCATAGTATCACTCCTTCGCCTGATTTCTCCTTAGCTTTGGCGCATTGTTATAATAACATCATCTAAATCCTATGTCAACCCTTATTCTACAAGGATTTTCATTGCACACGTTGTCTAGTGTATCATTTTTCTTTTATGGACACTACTGGTGGACAGTTATACATATATAGCGTTAAAATTTGTAACATTTTGTATCATTTCAAAGAAACTTGTCATTTATCCTCAAAACTTCACAATTTTTCTTTTAAAAAAATTTTTAAAAATTTTTTCTTATTATTCCAAAAAAGTCTCAAACTTTACTACAATAAAATCCATAACTTAATCAGAATATCATCACAAAAATACCAGACCATAAAATCATCTTTCAATTCTGACTTTAAGGTCTGGCAAAAAAACTTTCTATATTCTGTTGCTATACAGCAAAAACATCAATCTTCTGCAGCTAATGCTTCCATCAAAACACCCAGCAGCTTATCCATTTCAACCGGCTTGCCAATATGGCCATTCATGCCCATGGCCAGAGCCTGCTGCCTGTCCTCTTCAAAGGCATTGGCTGTCATGGCATATATTGGAATATTTTTCTTTGCCTCCTCTGGCATGCTGCGGATAAACTTTGCGGCCTGATAGCCATTCATATTTGGCATCTGAATATCCATCAAAATCAATGAATAGTACCCTGGCTCTGCCTTTTCCAGCATATCAACGCAGATAATGCCATCACTGGCCCTTTCCACTACAAAGCCATAATCCTGCAGAATTTCCATGGCAATTTCTGCATTCAGCTCATTATCTTCTGCCAGCAAAATCCGCTTACCCTGAAACAGTTCTTTATCTATCTGTCCCTTTTCTGCTGGCTGCTGTGGTACAGACGCAATCCTGTGTGGCAGAGTGATTGTCACCTTTGTACCCTTTCCAAGCTTGCTGTCTATTCTGATGGTGCCATGCATCAAGTCAATCAGCTTTTTCGTAATCCCCATGCCCAGGCCCGTACCTGCAATACCGCTGGTAGTAGAATCACGTTCCCTCACAAATTCATCAAAAATATGTGGCAGGAATTCCTCGCTCATGCCGATGCCGGTATCCTCAATAATAGTTTCATAAAGGCATACATCTTCGCTCATGGCAGGTTTTTCCGTAACAGTCAGGTAAATATTTCCGCCGGCTGGCGTATATTTTATGGCATTGCTTAGAATATTAATAAATATCTCCTGCAGCTTGGTAATATCTACATACACAGACTGGCTGGAAATATTATAGTTTTTGTGCAATGTCAGGTCTTTATTTTCCATTTCTACGGAAAAAACCGTACTTAAGCCATCATAGAAGCTTTTGGCATCCCATATCTCAGAATCATCCAGACTGGCCTTGCCACTCTCTATCTTGGCAAAATTCAGGACATTATTGATAATGTTCAGCAAATACTGGCTGGAAACCCGGATATTCTCCAGACAATGTGCCACGGCCGCTTTGTCCTCCTGCTTCTTTTCCAGCATATCTGTAAAGCCTATAATAGCATTCATCGGAGTGCGTATATCATGTGACATGCTGAAAAGGAAGGATGATTTTGCTTTATTTGCACTATCTGCCTTAGCGTAGGCCTCCTGCAGCTGGCACTGGATTTCCTTATCCTTTTGCTGGGCCAGTTTCATATTAGCCATTTCCAGCTGGACAGCTTCTTTTTGTTTTTTTATTAAATAATACAATAATACATCGAAAGAAATAGCCAGCAGTACAACAATCAAAATGGCTCTGGCAGTACTCTTATACATGACAGTGAAAAGAGACTCAGCTGGTACAATCTGAATGACAAACCAGTCTGCCTCTTCTACCTTCTGGACGCAGATAACAGCATCACCATGAGCTTCCAGAACTGTAAAAGCCTCCCCCCGGTGCTGCAGGACATTGTCCCAGACAGCAGGAAGATCTTCCTGGCTAACTCCCATAGTTTCCCGGAGGTATTCTTCCAAGGAGAAATGCAGTGGTAAATCCGCTTCAGTAGAGGCGATAATCATGCCATTCCTGTCGCACAGAAACCCCAGCGTTTTTTCGCCGTAAAAGCTGGATTCTAACATAGGCGCAATTTTGCTAGAGCCTCCCATAGACCCAGCTAATACGCCAACAATTCTATCCTGATAATATAATGGTGTATAAAAATCTAAAAGTACTTCGGTAGATTTCTGAGGTGCATAATTCAGCCAGATACCTGTTCTTCCCTGAATGCCCTGCTTATAGTATTCCCTGGTAACTGCACTGAATGGTTTACCGCCATTATTCATTGTGTTCCAGCCATTTTCCAGGATATACTCCACGAAATCAAAGGGAGTACTATGCATGTAAGGCTCTAGAACAGCATTGACATTTTCTATAACAGGACCATTCATGCTCTGGGTAGCAGCCTGGGACAAAACCTGAATACTGCTTTTGCCATAGCTGACATAAGCGCCTATTTCATTAGCCACCCGTCCTGCATTCTGTTCTACTGTAAAATCAGCATTGGCCTGAAACTCCTGCCTGGTAACAGATGCATATACAGCCACTGACACTATAATGACAACAGCCATAACCAGCATTGAAAATATATTCAGTTTTCCCTTGCCTGACAGTTCCTGAGAAAACATACGCAGCCTCTTTCTAACTATTGCTATGTTCAATTATACATCATATCTAAGCATTATAGCTAGCTTTTCTGCATTTTAGTGAAACTATTTGCCCTATAACCGCTAAAAGAAAAAGGCGGGAAAATCCCGCCTTTAAGCATATCATGTTTAATATTGATTTTACTTTAAGAGCTTGCTCATGGTTGCTGCAACATTCTCCTTGGTGAAGCCAAACTTCTCAAAGAGCAGATTTGCAGGAGCGGAAGCACCAAAGCCTTCCATGCAGACAGTAGCACCATCAAGGCCTACATACTTGCCCCAGCCGAAATCAGAACCAGCCTCAACAGCTACACGGGCACGAACTGCCTTAGGCAATACGCTTTCCTTGTACTCATCGCTCTGCTTTTCAAAGAGATCCATACAAGGCATGGATACAACCCGTACATCCTTGCCTTCCTTAGCCAGGATTTCCTTAGCCTCTAAGGAAATGCCTACTTCAGAACCAGTAGCGATGATAATGACATCTGGAGTATCCTTTGCAGAATCAGCAATTACATAACCGCCCTTTAAAGCGCCTTCCTTGCTGCTAGGGATAATTGCCAGATTCTGGCGGGTGAGAGCCAAAGCAGTTGGACAATTGCCGCTGATAGCAGTATACCATGCTGCTGCAGTCTCTACAGCATCTGCTGGACGGAATACCTGAACATTTGGCAATGCACGCATCATAGCCAGCTGCTCAATAGGCTCATGGGTAGGTCCATCCTCGCCTACGCCAATGGAATCATGAGTCAGTACATAGGTAACAGGCAGGCCCATAATAGCAGCCAGACGCATCATAGGCTTCACATAATCAGAGAAGACAAAGAAGGTTGCTACATAAGGAGTAACTCCGCCATGGAGTGCTAAACCGTTACCAATAGCAGCCATAGCCAGCTCCCGGACACCAAAGTGAATATTGCGGCCACTGCGGTCTTCCTTGCTGAAGAAGCCTTCGCCCTTCATCTCAGTTTTATTGGATGGAGCCAGGTCAGCACTGCCACCCATAAGGCTTGGAATAATATCCTTCAGCTTGTTGATGACATTGCCAGAAAGTGCACGGCTGGCTGCAGGCTTTTCAGCTGGTGCCCAGAAGGACTCATCCTCTAATACAGCCTTTACAGCATCCTTATCATAGAACTTATCGTGGAGCTTAGCATCCTCAGGGAACTTAGCCTGCCACTCAGCATACATAGCATTCCACTTGTCCTCTGCCTCTTGGCCCTGTGCTGCCAGTTTTGCATACTGGTCATAAACAGCCTGAGGCACAGTAAATGGTTCAGCCTCCCAGCCCAGGTTCTCCTTGGTAATCTTAAGATTTTCTTCACCTAATGGCTCACCATGAGCGCTGGCAGTACCCTGTTTAGCAGGACAGCCATAACCAATCTGGGTATGAACGGTAATGAAGGAAGGACGGGTCTTGTCTGCCTTTGCTTCTTCAATAGCTGCACCAATAGCAGCAATATCTGTGCCATCAGCCACATCAATAGTCTGGAAGCCAAATGCTTCCATGCGCTTCTGAACATTCTCAGTGAAGGCAATATCTGTGCTGCCTTCGATAGAAATACGGTTGCTGTCATAGATAATAATCAACTTGGAAAGGCCTAAGGTACCTGCCAGAGAGAAGGCCTCAGAGGAAATACCCTCCATCATACAGCCATCGCCGCCTAAAGCGAAGGTGTAGTGATCATATACTGGATATCCAGGCTTGTTGAACTTCTCTGCTAAATGTGCCTCAGCCATAGCCATACCAACAGCCATGCCCATACCAGCACCTAAAGGACCAGTGGTTGCCTCAACACCAACAGTATGTCCATACTCTGGATGACCAGGAGTCAGGGAGCCTAACTGGCGGAAATTCTGCAAATCATCCATAGTAAGGCCATAGCCGAAAAGGTGGAGCAAAGAGTACAGCATAGCAGAACCGTGGCCACCTGAAAGGATAAAACGGTCTCTGTTTAACCACTTAGGGTTCTTGCTGTTGTGCTTCATGTGCTTGCCCCACAGCTCGTAAGCGATAGGTGCACAGCCCATAGGCAGTCCTGGATGTCCTGACTTTGCCTTCTGAATCATTTCTGCTGACAAAACTCTGATTGCATTGACACAGGTTGTTTCAATGTTGCTCAAATTAATACGCTCCTTTAACATTCAATTAGTTGATAACAATATAATCTTCAGCCCGCTCCCTGCATAGCACAGAAAGCAGTATTGCTGCCTGTTTTTATTTAGCTGCAGTTGCATCTATCTCAATGAGAGCAGCTTTTGGCAGCTTAGCCACCTGAATGCACACTCTGGCAGGGCAGTTTTCTACAAAGTACTTTGCATAAATACCATTAACAGTATTGAAATCGCCGATATCAGCCAGATAAACAGTGGTACGAACCACATCAGACAGCTGATAGCCTGCAGCTTCCACAATAGCCTTGATATTCTCCAGTACCTGTACAGTCTGTTCCTCAATGCCACCTGCTACAATCTCGCCAGTTGCTGGCACTAATGGAATCTGTCCAGATACAAACAGCAGGCCGCCTGCAGTCTTTACAGCCTGGGAATATGGGCCCAATGCGCCTGGTCCCTTGTCGGTTGCAATTATCTCATTCATAAAAAATGCCTCCTTCTTCATATTACCTGTGGGTATATATAAAAATTTAAAATAACGATGCTTGCATTAACAATCATCTATATTACTTTTTTAAATCAGGCCGCAGCTGTGCTGCCCTGCCCAGAAAAACATGCTTAACCTCAGATTGTGTTAAATCTGTATCAACCAGCAGCAGTACCCGGATACAGTGATCCATTGCTCCCTCTACCGCCATCTGTCTTGCATCAAACAACGGCACCAGCTCAAAACCTGGCAGGCTTCTGGCACCAGCAGCAGGGAAGGCTGCCGTAATGTCCTCAGTAGCACTGAAGATGGCTGCTCCTATATCCTCTGTGCTGACATTATTCTGCCTGAGCATCTCACTAACAATTGTGCGGGTTGCGGTTTTGATGGCTTCAGCTGTATTTTCCTCTACGGTTATAGCTCCCCGTAATCCTCGCAATTTGATTCCTCCTATCTGTATTATCCTGCCTTATATCTTAGCTGGATAATACCTCCACACCTGTTTCTGTTACTAAAATTGTCTTTTCCCACTGTGCAGACAAGGACTTATCCTTAGTGCGCACAGTCCAGTTGTCCTTTTTATCAACAGTTACACTGTATTTACCGGCGTTAATCATTGGCTCTACAGTAAACACCATACCAGGAACTATGAGCATGCCAGTATTTCTTTCACCTACATGGGCAATGTATGGTTCCTCATGGAAATCCTTGCCTACGCCATGTCCTCCTAAAGCTGTTACTACGGAATAGCCATTAGCTTTAGCATGGGCGTTAACAGCTGCACCAATATCCCCAACGTATCCCCATGGCTTCACCGCTTCAATGCCTAACAGCATGCACTCCTTAGCTACCTTCACCAGCCGCTCTGCCTCTGGAGACACCTTGCCAACCATAAACATGCGGGAGGCATCAGCGTAATATCCATCTAAAATGGTTGTAATGTCAATATTAACTATATCCCCTTCTTTAAGGATGGTTTTCTTGGATGGGATACCATGACAAACTACTTCATTGATGGAAATACAGATACTCTTAGGAAAGCCTTCGTAGTTAAGGCAGGCTGGAATAGCATCGTGATCTTCAATAAACTTTCTTACAGCATCGTCGATAGAAGCTGTATCAACACCTGCTGCCACCATGCTTCCTGCTAAATCCAGGGCTGCATCATTTATGACACCGCTCTTGCGGATGCCTTCTATATCTGCTTCATTTTTTATGATATTTTTGGGCGGGCGCACCTGGCTTTTAAAAATATCAAACTTCATACTGTCGATACGCTCATCATAGGCCAGATGGCATCTTTTATACTTGCGGCCACTGCCACACCAGCATAAATCATTTCTATTCATCAGAGAAATGCTTCCTTTCATATACCTCTCATATATCAATAATAACATGATATATCCACGGCTTCTACTTATTTGCTTTTTACAGTCACATTTAATTATAAAACAAAAATGAAAATAGTCCAACATAAATTTAGAGCTTTAAGCTTTGTTGACAAGCATAAAACATAAATAGTAGAATGAATTGATATGAAGGGTCGTGTTATAATGCATATTTCACCAAAACAGATGCTTTTCATTGTGATTTATCTTGTGGCTAATTGTCTGCTAGCTGGTTTTCTCTGGCTGGTAAGAGAAAATACTTTGGGCATTCCTGTTTTGAACTATCATCAGATTAACGATACTGACCACAATGCCATGACCGTTACTACAGAGGAGTTTGAGCGTGAAATGGCCTACTTGGAGGCAAATGGCTACCATGCCATTACCCCTGACCAGCTTGTCAGCTACCTGCATGGTGGCAATAAGCTTCCGGATAAACCTGTTCTTATTACCTTTGATGATGGCTACGAGGATAATTACCTTAATGCTTATCCGATTTTAAAGAAGCATGGTTTTACAGCTACTATTTTCCTGATTTCTGATTACATGGGACGCTTTGATAAATATTTGCAGTGGTACCAGGTAAAAGAAATGAGCGCTGACGGCTTTTATATGGGCTGTCATACCCTGAGCCATTATGAGCTGACGGGGCTCTCTCCAGATAGTCTCAAGCAGCAGCTCAATGAAGGCAAGCTGGCAGTTGAATGGCAGACTCTGGAATTTGCTGAGTATATTGCCTATCCATGTGGCTCCTATAATGATGAGGTGCTGGAGGCCGTCAACTGGGCTGGGTACAGAGGTGGCTTTACAGTCCGCTATGGTCTGGTAAAGCCTGGTGATTCACCTTATTTAATGAACCGTGTTCCTATCTTTGGTGGCAGTGGCAACCGCTTTCTTAAGTTCAGGCTGCGCCTGTTAGGTGCTCCTTTCTTTGGACCTTTGGAGCGTTTCCGTGCTAACCTGATTGCCAGCGGTCATCCGACTCTGGCTAATTTCATTCTTTTGCCGTAAATTGTTGTAACAAGGAGGACTTATGGCTGCACATATTATTTCTTACACTGCTTTAATTGGCCTGATTGTTGGTTTCTTTTTAGCTATGAAGCGCATCCTGACACGTGATAATTATATTAACAGCTTGATTCTTGCCTTTTTGGAAAGAGGCGAAATTTCCAAGGATGAACTGATTGACAAAATGTATGAATATGGCTGCAAGGATTTCCGGCTGCGCCGTATCATTGCCAGACATGAAGCTACCCGTGCTGATTATGTGATGATTTTTGAGAAGCTGATGATCTGGGGCAATTTCAAAAAACGTCATCGCTATGTGCCTGTTTCTTCATTCTTTTTTGTGGGTTCCCTGGACTACCTGCTGGAGCACAAGCACGAAGATGCCAAGAAAATGACTATGAAGATGTTTAACTATTTCCATTTTTAAATATTGTTTTCAAGCAAAAAAGGATTTCTCTATAGGGTGTATAGAGAAATCCTTTTTTAATGGTTTAACATATTATTGTTATTTAGTGTGTCTATTGTATAATTGCCAGATTAGTTCCACAGCCCCCTGGCCCAGGCCTGTTTCCTTAGCTGCCTGCTCAGGGGTATAACCCATAGCTATCAGCTCTCTGGCCTTTTGGGTAGCCTGCTCTATCTGCTGTTCATTGCTGCCTGGATTTCTTACAGTCTCATCGGTCTGCAGCTGTTCATAGGAGGCCACCCCCTCACTGCTGTATGCAGGCGGAGGATTTACTGTAGCAGCATTATCTTCGCTCAACAGTTCACTTTGATGTGCTTCCAGCTCCATTGATGCTTCACGAATATACTGCAATGCCTTCATCTGTGACTTTGATAACTGCAGTCCTGAATCTGCAGGCTGTGCAGATTCACTGCTATGCTCAACATAGTATGCATCACCAGAATTGGCCAGCAAAGCTTCTGGTGCCAGCCCCTGTGGCTGCCTGTCAGACTGGCCGATTTCCACCCTTTCACCAGGTATCCTGTCAAGACTGCTGGCATCCATTTCTGCATTCAGAATCCGCTGAAAATCCTGTGCAGGCTGTTGCTGATTTGCATCTGCGCCATTATAATCTGGCTGTGCCGCTTTGGGTGCAGCAGCTTGCGGTGTATTCTGAGACACATTGCTATTTACTGCCATATTATGCTTATAATCAGTCTGTACAGGCTGATTCAAACTGGCCATCTGGCAGGCATCCAGCTTCTGCTGCAACAGCTCCGCCTTGTAGTCAGCTTCCCGTAAAAGACGTTCCAGTCTGTCAATATGGTCAGTCATACGATTGATAATCTCATCAGCAGACTGCTCCAGCTCATAGCGCAGCCTGCCTGTAGAGGCTTCTAATACCTCAGGGTCATCTTCTGCCTTTTGTATTTGCTTTCTTGCCAGGAAGACAATAATGCCTCCCAGGATTATGATAAAACCTAGTATCTCTGTGGTCATGCCTGCTCCATTTATAAACTAATATCGATTGTATGTCCGCGAAATTGATCAACAGCCATTTTAGGCTCTTCCTCTTCCTCTAAAGCGTCCTGCTCATCCATGATTTCTTTAGGAGTCTTACGCCTCCGGGGCTTGCGGTCTGGCGACTGCTGTTTCTTCTCTTCATCGCCCCTTACCTTCTGTCCCTCAGCATCATCCTTAGTGCGAACCTGGCTCTGCTGCCTTTCAATCAGCTGTTTTTCCTTCAGAGCTAAGAAATCCTGCTGCATAGCTCCCTGCTGATTAAGATTGTGCTGAATCTGTCCCACATCATTAGCCTGCGGCACAGTCATCCTTATATTCATTGGACTGAAATCCATAATCTGCACTCCCTAAAAGGACTAGCTGCATAACTATCAAAAAGTTATATCAGTATGGTCCAACCACAATAAAATCATCCTTAACATACTGGGTACAATGCACCTCTTCTGTCTGCAGATTTTTCCGT
>JAFPCE010000027.1 GCA_017390245.1 Selenomonadaceae bacterium | reverse complement strand
TTACTAAATGGTAGGGCACTGGCAATGATTTTGTCATGATTGACTGCTTAAAGGAGCCAGAGGCTGATTATGTTTCTGCAGCGGTGGAGCTGTGTGACAGACATTATGGCATTGGTGCTGACGGCATCCTGCTGGTGCTGCCATCTGACAAGGCTGATATCCGCATGCAGATTATTAATGCTGATGGCAGTGAGGCGGAGATGTGCGGCAATGGCATCCGCTGTTTTGCCAGCTACGTATATGAAAAGGGCTATGTAAAGTTTGAGGAGTTTACTGTAGAAACCGGTGCAGGCATCCTGGTACCAAAGATTATGGAAAAGCATGGTGCTGAGGCTATGGTGAAGGTTGATATGGGTGAACCAATTTTAGAGGGAGAGAAGATTCCTGTGGCAGGCTATGGCATGAACAGAATCGTTGCTGAGCCTATTACCGTGAAGGATAAGGAATTTAAGATGACCTGCGTTTCCATGGGTAACCCTCATTGTGTTATCTTTGTGGATGATGCTGAGAATTTCCCTATTCATGAATATGGTCCTCTGGTGGAGCGCCATGAAAAGTTCCCGAAGCGTGTCAATGCGGAATTTATCCAGGTTATTGACAGAAAGCATCTGCGGATGCGTGTCTGGGAGCGTGGTGCTGCTGTAACTTTGGCTTGTGGTACGGGTGCCTGTGCAACTACTACTGCGGCTATTTTGAATGATTTTACTGACCGCAATATTGAAATCCAGTTAGATGGTGGCAAGCTGAACATTGAGTGGGCTGACAATAACCATCTTTATATGACTGGTCCTGCTGTGCAGGTTTTTGCCGGAACATATAATTTGAAGGACTAAGAGGCTGTATATATGATAAAGAGTATGACTGGCTTTGGTGCTGGTGACAGCGAAAACCAGAGCTTTAAGGTACACGTTGAAATTAAGACTGTAAACCAGAGATTTTTGGAAACCAATTTCCGCATGCCACACTGCCTTGCTATGTACGAAAGCAATATTGTGAAGAAAATCAAGGAATATGCTTCTCGTGGCAAGATGGATATTTCTGTGAAATTCTGGGATCTGCGGGATAAGGAAGCAGTGATTAATGTGGATATGGGCCTGGCAAAGGCCTATGGCAAGGCATTGCACGATATTAAGCAGGAGCTGGGGCTGCTGGCGCCTATTACCCCAGCAGAGATTGCTGGCTATCAGGATGTACTGCGGGTGGAGGAAGCCCAGCAGAATTTAGATGAGGCAGAGCCTGTTATCATGGAGGCCTTTGACATGGCCTTAAAGAATCTGGTGGCTATGCGTGAGGCTGAGGGCGCTAATATTCAGGTGGATTTATTAAAGCGCATTGAGATTCTGGAAGGCTTTGTGGAGCAGCTGGCTGTGCTGGCACCTGAGATTGTGGCTAATTACCGCCAGCGCCTGGAGAAGGTTCTTAATGAGTATTTAAACACTCAGGAAATAGATGAAGCCCGCATTATCCAGGAGACTGCTCTCTATACTGACAAGGTGAATTACACTGAGGAAATCGTGAGACTGCGCAGCCATTTTGCCCAGTTCAGGGAGATTATCAGCGCTGATGAGCCAGTGGGCAGGAAGATTGATTTCTTGATTCAGGAAATGAACCGTGAGATTAATACTGTGGCTTCCAAGGCTAATTCTGCCGGTGCTGCTCAGATTGTGGTGGATGTAAAAAGCGAGATTGAGAAGATTCGTGAGCAGATTCAGAATATTGAGTAAGCTGCAAAGGGTTTGCTTGCTTTTTGAAATGGAGTGAGTCTGAATGAATATGAAGCTGATAAATATTGGCTTTGGTAATACTGTATCAGCTAACAGGATTATTGCTATAGTTAGTCCGGAGTCTGCGCCAATTAAGCGTTTGATTCAGGAGGCCAGGGACAGCCTGCATCTCATTGATGCTACCTATGGGCGCAGAACCAGAGCCGTAATTATAACAGATAGCGGACATGTGGTGCTTTCTGCTGTACAGCCAGATACCATGTCTCATAGATTTGAGGAGGAATAACTGTGCGTAAGGGTTTGTTAGTTTTAGTATCAGGTCCTTCTGGTACAGGCAAGGGCACTGTGTGCAATTTGCTGCGGGAGAAGCATCCAGAGCTGGCCTATTCTATATCTGCTACTACCCGCCAGCCCCGTCCTGGTGAAGTGGATGGCGTGAATTATTATTTTTATGACAAGGCAAAGTTTGAGGCCATGATAGAGGCTGGAGAGCTGCTGGAGTGGGCCAATGTATATGGCAATTATTACGGCACGCCAAAGCAGGCTGTGCTAGACCGGCTGGAGGCTGGTGAGGACATTCTGCTGGAAATAGATACCCAGGGTGCGCTGAATGTAATGGAGGCTATGCCTGAGGGCTTGTATGTATTCCTGCTGCCACCATCCCTGGAGGAGCTGGAGAAACGCCTCCGGGGCAGAGGCACTGAAACAGAGGAAAGCATTGCCCGCCGCCTTGGTGCTGCTAAGGAAGAAATTGGCAGAGCAGTTAAGTACCGTTATGTGGTAGTGAATGATACTGTGGAAAAGGCAGAGGAAACCATTGCCAATATCATTGCTGCAGAGCATAACCGTACTGATTTGAATGAGGATTTGTTAAAGGCCTTGAAATAAGGTTTTGCAATAAGGCCTGAGAAATATTGAGATAATTTGTTTTTGCTAAAGAAAATTTTGTTTTAATAAAGGAATTTTTTTGAAGGAAATTTTTGTGAAGAGGAAGGAGCTTATATAACATGAGCAACAAGAATGAGATGAACATCGTAACCCCTAATCTTGATCAGCTGACTCCATTGGCTGACAGCCGTTACACCCTGGTAACTCTGGCAGCAAAGCGTGCCCGTGACATTATGGATGGTGAGCATCCTGTTACCGCTGACCGTGTTTCCACCCGTGATGTAACCAATGCCATGGAGGAAATCTACGAGGGCAAGATTACCTATAAGCGTATGAACAACGGTATTAAATAAGCTATTTTCCAGCCCTTTACCGGGCTGGATTTTGCATTGTGAGGATATATGCTACAAGATAAGAACATAATCATAGGCGTTACAGGTGGCATTGCTGCCTATAAGACCGTAGAGCTGGTGAGCCGTCTCAGAAAATCTGGGGCAAATGTACACGTTATTATGACCCAGGGAGCACAGAATTTCGTAACGGAGCTGACCTTCCGGGAGATTAGCGGCCATCCTGTAGTTACCAGTATGTGGGACAGGGTGCAGGAATTTAAGGTGGAGCATATTGCTCTGGCTCAGCTGGCAGATATGGTGGTTATTGCGCCAGCTACTGCTAATATTCTGGCGAAAATGGCTATAGGCATGGCAGATGATATGCTGACTACTACTGTGCTGGCCACAAAAGCACCAGTATTGGTGGTTCCAGCCATGAACTCCAATATGTATACCAATCCTGCAACGCAGCAGAATATCGGCATACTGAAGGACAGAGGAATGCTGGTGCTGGAACCTGCATCAGGGCATTTGGCTTGTGGTACTGCTGGCATTGGCCGTATGCCTGAGGCAGCAGAGATTTTTGATTACATTGCTAATTACTTTGCTGAGGGTAGAGAGCAGCAGGACAGGGAAGAGCTGCTGGCAAAGCTTAAGGGCAAGAAGGTGCTGGTAACTGCAGCTGGCACAAGAGAGCCTATAGATCCTGTACGTTACATAGGCAACCGTTCCAGCGGCAAGATGGGCTATGCCATTGCTGAAGCAGCTGTGAAATGCGGTGCAAAGGTAGTACTGATATCTGGACCATCCAGTCTGCAGCCACCAGCTGGAGCAGAGTTTATCCCTGTAGAGTCTGCCAGAGAGATGCGCCAGCACGTACTGGAGCATTTTCCAAATACAGATGTGGTGATAAAGGCTGCTGCTGTAGCTGATTACCGCGTCAGGGATGTGGCAGAAAACAAGATTAAGAAAGATGATGAAGAGCTGGTGCTGGTGCTGGATAAGAATCCAGATATTTTAAAGGAACTGGGGCAGCTGAAAAAGCCAGGCCAGATTCTGGTAGGCTTTGCGGCAGAAACACAGAATCTTCTGCAGTATGCCAAGGGCAAGCTGGAAAAGAAGAATCTGGATATGATAGTGGCCAATGATGTGACGAAGCCACAGGCTGGCTTTAATACGGATACCAATCTCATTAAGCTGCTGGGCCGTGATGGCAGTGTAGAGGAATTGCCATTAATGAGCAAAAAGGAACTGGCTTATATTATCTGGCAGCGGGTAATGAAGCTTTTATAAAATTTTACAGCTTTATAGACGGGAAAAAGGGTGCCTGCTTAGCAGACACCCTTTTTTAATGGGATGGAGAAATGATGCATATATGGGATTGTGTTTAATATAGCATTGATGTATGAAAAGATTATGAAAGTGTCTGAAAAGGTATAGATTTTTTTGTGGGGATATATTCTGCAAGGGTATGATTTGCCTTTGCAGTTAGTTATGGGTATAATATGAATTTGAAAATCAGTAATTAATATTCAGGTGAGTATATGATAGTTTTTAATAAGCTGGCAGATGCCAGAAATGCTATAAAAAAAGGTACAGCGGTGGCTATGGGCACCTTTGACGGAGTGCATATCGGCCATCAGGGGATTATTAACAGAGCCATTGCCCTGGCTAAGGAGCATAAGCTGCTCAGCGTGGTGCTGACCTTCAGCAATCATCCATTTTCTGTGCTGGCACCAGAGAAAGAGCCTATGCAGATTGGTGATAATATTTCCAAGGCCAATATTCTGGAAAGCATGGGGGTGGATATCCTGGTTAATATTCCTTTTACAGAAAAGCTGTGCCGCCAGAGTCCTGAGGAGTTTATGAGCTCTTTGCAGCAAAATCTTCATCCAGCCTACGTGGTAACAGGACCAAATTTCACCTTTGCCCATAAGGGAAAAGGCAATCCCCGTTTGCTTTTGCGGGAAGGCAGCAACTATGGCTTTCAGGCAGAGGTGGGAGAAGCTGTGAAGGATGGGGGTCGTCTGGTCAGCAGTACTCAGATACGGGCACTGCTGCAGTCTGGTGAATTAGAGCAGGCCAATCATTATTTAGGCAGGTATTTCAGCTTTGGCGGCAGAGTTGTCCATGGTGACCACAGAGGAAGGAAGCTGGGGTTTCCAACTGCCAATCTGGCCATTGGTGATAAAAGAGCTATGCTGCCAAATGGCGCTTATGCTGTGCTGGTGCATTTGCAGGGGAAAATATATCAGGGCATTGCCAATATTGGGGATAATCCTACCTTTGAAGGCTGTAATCGCCGGCTGGAGGTAAATATTCTGGATTTCTCCGGGGATATTTATGATGCAGCGGTGACGGTGCAGTTTGTGACTAAGCTGCGGGAACAGAAAAAATTCAGCGGTATTGAGGCGCTGGTAAAGCAGCTGCATGCAGATAAACAGAGGGCGAGACAGCTTTTGGAAAAAGTTCAGTAAATCTGGCAGGATATGCTTTACAGCAGCTTGTTATTATGTTATATTATTACAAGTGCGTTGTGCACTGGCCTTTAGCTAAGATTAACGAAACTCCAGCGTTTTTCCCAGCTTTAGGAAATATATTAAATATAGGAGGA
>JAFPCE010000254.1 GCA_017390245.1 Selenomonadaceae bacterium | reverse complement strand
GTATTTTGTATTCTTTTAATAATTTTATAAATTAGCTGATATAAGTCTTTTTATCAGTCAAAATCTGTTTTTTCCCCCAGCAGGGCTTTAGCTGTAAACTGGTCGGTAATAAATACATTAGCATAATGGCCCTTTAAGGCAGCCCGGATGGCTTCCACCTTGCCTGCACCCCCAGCCACCAGAATGCTGTGCTCCTTTTTCCGCAGCTCCTCCAAAGTGATACCTACAGTACGGGCATCAAGCTTTGGAGTACAGATATTGCCCTCACTATTAAAGAAACGTGAACAGATATCCCCTACAGCACTTTGCTGAATCATAGCCTTCTCATCCTCATCTGTATAATCCAGACGGAAAAACAGTGCATCAGGACGGACAGTACCAGCACTGAAAATAGCTATATTAGCCTGACGCCCCATTTCCAGCACCCTTTTGATATGACGGTCCTGGTCTACCATCTGCTTTACCTGCAAGCTGCTGAAAAGCACTGGCAATGGCAGATACTGGGCAATCGTACTATAGTTATTGGCAAAATTTTCCAGGATTTCCCTGGAATAATTCTTCCATTTGGAATGGGTAACACCACCCTCCAGCTGCACAATCTGAGCACCACGCAGCTGCTGGGGTATCAGGCATCTGGACATGTTATATAATGTAGTGCCCCAGCCCACACCGATAATATCACCATCCTGAACAATAGAATTCAGGTATTCTGCTGCCTTCATGGCAATATAATTTTTTATCTCTTCCTCATCATTGATAGTTGATACTGCTATGCAGACCTTTTGCAGGTGCATCTGCTCCTCCAGCCGCCGCTCCATATATGCTGTATCTTCTACAGGATCATATATCTGTATCCTGACAAACCCCTTTTCTTTAGCATATTGCAGCAACCTGGAAACGGATGGCCGGGAAATCTGCAGTTCCTCAGCTATGCGCTGCTGGCTGTATTCCGACCGGTAATACAGCTTGGCTACATTGATTGCCAGCTTATCCTTATTGTGATTCATAAACCATATCCCCCTGGCTGTTCCCCCGAACGCCCCCTATTATTACCTATTATTTCAATAGATACAGTTTAATTATGACTGTTAAATCAATAAAAAGCAAGAGTAATTACTTTTTCTATTATTCTACATATTCAATTGCCATATTTTTACCATGATGCTTGGCCTGGTATAATGCCTTATCAGCAAAATCTGCCAGAATGGCTATATCATTGCCATAATCTGGATATAAGGCATAACCCAGGGAAGCTGTTACATGCACTCCCGGACATTCCTCCTGGCACTTGCTGCCGACATAATTTACAAAGTCAGTCATCATAGTGCTTACATAGCTTTTATCAGCATTCAGATACATCATGATAAACTCATCACCGCCAATGCGCCCTGAAATAGCATCATCACCAAAATAACTCTTCATGGCGTTAGCTACACATATCAGCAGGCTGTCTCCTGCCGCATGGCCCAATGTGTCATTGACACTTTTAAAATTGTCCAGATCCATATACATAACAGCTGCTGGCATATCTGGATTTGCTTCTATATGCTGCCGCATGGACTTTAAGGAGTGGGCCCGGTTCAAAAGGCCTGTCAGCGCATCCGTAGCAGCCATTTTCTCCAGCACCAGTTCCTTCTGCTTGCTTTCATCTATGTCATACACCAGGGCATACATCCATTTATCAGAAAACTCATCCATACAGAAAGTATTAATAGTAGCCTTAAACCATTTCACCTTACCCTTAAAGGTACGCTGATACTCTATAGAAAAGTTCTTGTCCTCTGGCAGCTTCCTGATACGCTCCAGATTAAAGAAATCCAGAAATCTCTGGCGGTGCTCCTTCACCACATGGTTTACAGCAAGCTCCCGTATAGCCTGATCGCAATATGGCGATGTCACACGGGTTTCCTCCAGCCAGGTTTCCATGCTCTTATCTGCCACAAAGAAATTCTTTTCCAGGTTCACAGTAATATCATAAATGGAATCCTGAACCAGCGCACCGATGATAGAGCTGTTATGCTGCTGCCGCTGCTGGTCAGCCTTCTGAGCCGTAATATTTTTCCAGGTACCCATGACATACTCTGGTATGTTCTTATCATCCCTGACGATATGTCCGGTAAAATTCACCCAGATAATCTTTCTGCTGCCAGCCTCCAGCGCCACATCCACTGTCAAATCACTGGAATGTCCCCTGCTCAGGATTTTTTTCACAAAATCCATAAACTGATTGCGATAAGAGCCTGCAAAATTCAGTTTATCTACAAAGCCCTGGGGAAAGTTACTGAAGCTGATAGTCTCTTCATTCATGAAAACTATCTCATTATCAGGAGCTTCACTTATATCAGTATTAAAAAATGTCACCATTCCCTGATTCATATCCCAGTACCAGCAGTTGGTCCTGCTCTGGCGCAAGGCCTCTGTAAACAGAGCATCCTTAATCTGGGCCTGCTTGTTGTAGCTGAAGCGTATCACATACTCTGAATGGTTATCGTGCACATTTATGCATATTATATGGAGGTGGCAGCGCAGTACATTTCCCACCCGGTTCTTGAACCGCACATCTCCATGATGTTCCACCATCATATTTTCCCCTGCCATGTCCACCAGTTCTGTAAACTGGCTGCTAAACTGAGGCGCTAAAAGATGTTCCATATCCATGCCCATCTGCCACTGAAATCCTGTCCAGCCCAGCAGCTTCTCAAATTCAGTGTTAGCACCAGTAACCTTAATACCAGAATCACTGCGCTCTAAAAAAGCCATAGCCCCCAGCAGCCTGTCGATGTTATTTACCTGATTTTCATAATTATTCAGAAGCCAAGAGATAAGTCCGTTCTGCATCCTTAATACCACCATTCAATTATAGAATAATTACAACAAGGAAATTATATCCTCACCTAACTATTTTAGTAAATTAAAATCTTAAACCACTTTTATAATCGCTACTGCTTCCAGAAAATTTGAATGTTTAGTGAATTGCCAATACTACGCCAGTTTTCTTGTAGGATTTTTTTACCTATATTGTAAGATAATTTTTTTTTTTTTGTAAAAGTTTTTTTATTTTTTATTGTTATTTATTATTAACACAAAAGTTCAGCTCAGACTAAAATCCTTGATTTGCAAGGTTTTTCATATTATTTTCATTTTCCATATTTCTGTAAATTATTCTTACACAGGGTTTTAGCGGTACTTTACAAGGCTTGAAACCGCTTGACATTTGGGACTTGGAAAACTATACTGAAACCATAACATTTAATGTTTAAACAAGCAGGAGGTATTATTTATGAAAAACTTCAAGAAAAGCGCAGTAGCATTGGGGTTGCTTGCTGCAGTAGTTGGTTTAGGTGCTCAGAGCTTCATCGCTCCAGCAGAGGTTTCCGCAAAGGCTAACCTCGACGTTGCATTCGATTTCGAGCCACATCGTGGTGGTCGTGATGCTCGTCCTGAGAACACTCTTTACTCTTATGCATACGCAATTGAGATGGGTGCAACTTCCATCGAGTGCGACATGCAGTTAACTGGTGACGGCCACATCGTAATGAGCCATAACCCAGTTCTGAACCCTGATATCACTCGTGATGCTAGCGGCAAGTACGTTGAGGCTAACAAGTACGATATCCGTACCATGACTGTTCCTGAGATCCAGAAGTTCGATGTTGGTGTTATGGATCCTTCCACTGACTACTACACTTACCATGGTGCTTCCCAGGTAACTCCTAAATCCGCTCAGATTCCTACCATTGAGCAGTTATTCCAGCTCATTAAGGATTCCGGAAGAGATGTATATGTAAACATCGAGACTAAGTCTTATCCAGATCCTGAGTATCCAGTAGGTTACAAGCACAATGCAGATCCTAAGAAGTTCGTTGCTGAGTTTAACCGTGTAGTTAACCAGTACGGCATGCAGGATAAGGTTATTCTTCAGTCCTTCGACTGGGCTACCTTGATTGAGCAGAAGAAGGTTAACCCTAACATTTCTACTTCCGCTCTCTGGTGCGAGCAGCCTTCTTGGGGCCGTGATTCTGAGTGCCTCCGTGCATTCGAGAAGGAGAAGTCCCCATGGTTGGGCGGCTTAGATATTAAGGACTTTAAGGGCAACCCTGTAGAGGCAGCTCATGCTATCGGTGCAGATGTTGTTTCCCCTTACTATACTGAGATTAACCAGGACATGGTAACCTTAGCTCATTCCTATGGCATGAAGGTTGTTCCTTGGACTGTTAACAGCGTAACCGATATGGCTATGATGTATGACATGGGCGTTGATGGTATGATTTCCGATAAGCCTTGGATTCTCCGTGCATTCCTGGAGAAGAGAGGTGCTAAGTTACGGCCTACCGTTAAGGTTGCTGTTCCTAAGTATCACTTAGAGCCAAACCATCGCGACACTGCTGAAAACAAGAAGATCGAGGGCGGATTAGACGCAGCTTACTAATCCTGCTTGGATTTCATAAAATTACCCAGTCCCTTCGGGGGCTGGGTTTTTTAATTATTTGAAAACAAATGTCTTCTAATATATAATTATAGATAGATTATTTGTCTGTTATTGGAGTGATTATATGAGTTCTATTGATTCTATTATGGCAAATGATGCTTCTATAAATGATAACATTCATCAGGCTGCCTCCGAACAGGATGAAAAGGCCTTAGCTATTGCCAAAGCCAGACGCCAGCGCAAAATCAGGGATACCATCAAAAAGTATTTCATGCTTTTAATTGGCTCTATCATATACGCCGCTGGCCTGGAGATATTTCTGGTGCCTAACAACATCATTGACGGTGGTGTTGTGGGTATCTCTATTATGGCAGATTATCTGACAAATCTTCCCCTTGGCTTTTATCTGATTGTTCTGAACATACCATTTCTGTACCTTGGATATAAACAGATTGGCAAATCCTTTGCCATTTCCACGATTTTCTCCATTATCTGTATTTCTGTTTTTTCCTCTCTATTTATTCCTATACATCAGATAACTGAGGATTACTTTCTGGCTGCCATCTTTGGCGGTATCATTACAGGTACTGGTGTGGGACTTATCATCCGCAATGGCGGTTCTCTGGATGGCACAGAGATTATTGCCATTATCTGCGATAAAAAGACTTCCTTTTCTGTAGGAGAGGTGGTCATGTTCTTCAATCTCTTTATCCTGGGCACTGCCGGCTTTGTCTTTGGCTGGGATAAAGCCATGTACTCACTAGTAGCCTATTTTGTCATTTCCAAGATGATTGATATCGTTATTAAAGGTCTGGATGAGTCCTATGCTGTCATGATTGTCTCTGACCACAATGAAGAAATTGCTGACGCCTTGATGCACCGCCTGGGCAGAGGTGTTACCTATCTCCATGGCCATGGCGGTTATACTGGGGAATACAAGCAGGTCCTCTACTGTGTAGTAACCCGTCTTGAGGTTGAGAAGCTCAAGCTTATTGCCCTGGAAAAGGATGATTCTGCTTTTGTTACCATTAACCCTGTCCATGATATTGTAGGGGGACGTTTTAAAAAGAAATCTATACATTAAAATATACATTCAGGGAGGCCTCTTCAGTGGAGGTGCTCCCCTTTTTTTATTTAATCTGACAGGCTGAAAACCCTTGTGGTTAAAGAATTTTCATAGTCTTTTCTACCATTTCCCTTAAATATGATTTTTTTGCATAAATTGTTTTTTTATCGTTTGACAATGTATTTAGTTACTTCTATAATATGTAAAGCAATGACATGGGTGTAGATGGTATCATCTCCGATATGCCATGGCGTTTAAGAGAAATCCTTGAGAAGAAGGGTGCTAAGCTCCGTCCAACCGTTAAGGTTGCTTCTCCTAAGTACCACTTAGAGCCAAACCACAACGAGGTTGAGGTTAAGAAGGCTGAGGGTGGCCAGGACGCTTCTCACTAATTAAAAGCATACAATAATACCTCATATACACATACCCCCTTATATAGGCTTCCGAAGCCTCTGTAAGGGGGTATTTCTTATTTAATGCTTTATTCATAGTATAAGGATATTTCCGCCTCATAGACAGATGACAGAAAAATCTTAATTTTTTTATAAACATAGGAAAAGGCGCTGCCAAAACGGCAGCGCCTTTTCTGTGTATTGGATAATGTGTATAGTATGGCTTACTTGTTGTAAGTCCGATACATCTTAATAGGTTCAGGGTTATCGTTAATGCTCCAGACACCGCATGGGCAGACACCAGCACAGATGCCACAGCCAATGCACTTAGCCGGATCAGATACATAGATCCAGGAGCCATCCTCGTTAGCAATGCGGCTGATAGCCTGCTCAGGGCAGGACTCTAAGCACATCTTACAGTCGCGGCAGGTACCGCAGCTGATGCAGCGGGTATGATCCTCAGCAGGCTCACCTAAGCTGCAGTGATGGCACTTAGTAAAGTAAGCCTTGCTTAAGCGCTCAGCTGGAATCTTAGTCTTTTCAGGGAATGGTACGTACTCTGCACCCGTTACATACTGGTCAGCATAGTAAGCAGCCTTGATACCATCACCAATGGCATCAGTTAAACGGCCAGGCTTAATCACATCACCAGCAGCAAATACACCTGGCAGAATTGACTTATCCTTGCCAGCAATGAGCCAGCTGCCACGGAACTTCTGAATGGATTCATCCTCAGGCAGGTAATCCAGTACTGGCTCCTCACCAATGGAGACAATAACCTCATCAGCTGGGATAAAACGGCCATCGTTGGCATAAACGCCTTCCTTGGTAATCTTATCAGTAAAGAATGGCCATACCAGCTTGCCGCCACGGCTCTCTACATAAGCAATTTCATCATCAAAGGCTGCAGGCTTCTGCACGTCTACTGCCACAACAGATTCAGCACCCATATCATAGGCAGCACGGCAGGTATCCATACCAGAGTTACCACAGCCGATTACTACTACACGCTTGCCAACCTTTGGATTTTCACCACGGTTAACCTTTTTCAGGAAATCCAGACCCATGGTTAAGAGCTCCTTGCCTTCCCAGTTAAAGAAGCGGGATTTATGACCGCCAGTTGCCACAACTACAGCATCATTATCAGACTGGATTTCAGCAAATTTAGCCTTATCAACCTTGCAGGAGGTAACAAACTTCACGCCGATGCCTTCAATGCGCTTCAGCTCATTTACCAGCACATCGTGCATGAGGCGTCCACGAGGGATAACCTGCTCCAGCTTACCGCCGATATTTTCTGCATCATCATAAACTGTTACGCTATGACCCTTGCGTCTTAACTGCCAGGCAGCAGAAAGACCTGCCATACCACCACCGATAATGCCGATTTTCTTACCAGTTTCATGATCTGGAGGAGCTACCTGGGCAAAAGCAGACAGCCAGCCTAAGTTGCCAATCTGAATTGGTTCATCAATGCCACCACGGGTACAGCCATCCATACATGGATTAGGGCAGACACTGCCGCAGACGCTGCCTGGGAATGGCGTATAATCAAGCTCTAACTGGATAGCTTCCTCAGTCTTGCCCTGGCGCAGGAGATTCATGCGCTTCTGGGTAGGAATGCCAGTTGGGCAGCTGAATTCGCATGGAGCGTTGTATTTAGCATTATCCCAGCTAGGAACACGCAGGCGGTACAAACCATTGGAAATGGTATTATGTACAGCAAAATCATCCATAGCAACATCACTGAAGATACCGCCCTTTACCCATTCCTGGGTGCGGAAATCCTTCATAGAAACCTTAGTATTTGGCTGGTTGGTCTTCTCCTCAAAGGTCAGAGGACGCAGCTTCTTCCACTGAGACCAGTCAGAAAGCTCTGCCTTCAGTTCTGGACGCTGGATTTTCTCTAAGAATTCATCCATGCCGCCAGCTAAGAAATCTATATCCTCCTGCTCTAAATCCAGATAGCGGATATCAGCAGGATAGCTGCTAATAGGGCCGCGGACATAAACAACGCCGCCTACCATGCCTACACAGGCACGCTCACCTAAAACAGAATCAAATTCCGCACAGTCATAACCACAGACAACAGCACGGCCGCCACCCATAAACTCAAAGGAAAAGGAGCCGGTATTCTTTAAAATCCACAGCTCTGGCTCTTCATAAAGCGGGTCATGCTTCATCAATGAACCACTGCGGGTACCAGCACGGCCGCCAATGAAAATCTTACCACCAGCAGAGCAATGTCCTGCAGTATCACCTGCATCGCCCCGGACAGTAATCATACCCCCGGCATTCAGCCAGCCCACATCAGCAGAGGTAGAATCCTCTACAAATATTTCAGTATTAGGCAGACACATGGAGCCCACGCGCTGACCTGCATTATTTACATGGAAAACCAGCTTTTTGCCATCAGCATTCCACAATGGACCGCCAATATCATGCTGGCCGCTGGCATGAATCTTAAATTCAGTTTCACCAGAGCGGACTGCATCTTCAATCGCTAACAGCAAATCCTGGGTGGACATACGATCATGTCCCTTAATAGTTTCTATCTCAAACATTCCGTATTCCTCCCTTATCAGCATACATACTGGATGCCCAGCTTATCAGCAATAGCCTTATCAGTGGATACCAGTGCATCGCTGCGGCCCACAGGAATAGAGCTGTTGCCAATAGGCGCCATCAGCTTTTTCAGCTCAGCATCGAAGGCTAAAACATAGTCCACGATCTTCTGAGCGCCCTTATCAACATCCAGACGCTTAACAAGGCGAGGATCCTGAGTACAGATACCCATTGGACACTTGCCGGTATTACAGGAATTGCAACGTCCCTGCTCATTGCCAACACAGCCTAAAAGCTGAATCAGCACCTTACCAACAAAGACACCATTTGCGCCTAAGCACATCATCTTAAAGGCATCAGCAGCAGCATTGCCTGTCATGCCGATACCACCACCGCCATAAAGCGGAATCTGCCCCTGGAGGCCCTGCTTAACAGCTGCCAGATAGCAGTCACGAATCTTGGAAACTACAGGATGGCCAGTATGATCCAGGGAAACCTCATTAGCGGCACCAGTACCACCCTGAATACCATCAATGAAGAAACCACCGCAAATCTTATATGGATCACGCAGCAGGTTGTTGTATACGGATACAGAAGTAGAAGATGCTGCGCACTTAATAGCAACAGGTACACGGAAGCCAAAGGCAGCATTTAAGGATAAATGCATTTTCTGTACAGATTCCTCAATGGAGTACAGGCCCTGATGGTTTGGCGGAGAAGACAGAGTTGCCTTTGGAACACCACGAATAGCTTGAACGTGCTCAGCTACCTTAGCTGCTGGCAGAAGTCCGCCATCACCTGGCTTTGCACCCTGGCCAATCTTAATCAAGACACCAGCTGGATCAGTAACCATGTGAGGAATAGCCTTGACAATACGGTTCCAGCCAAAATGGCCGGAAGCAATCTGTAAAATAAAGTATTTCAGATAATCAGACTCCATGAGCTTAACAGGCATACCGCCCTCACCAGAGCTCATACGAACTGGCAGGCCGCACTTTTCATTTAAATATGCACATGCCAGTGCTACAGCCTCCCAGGCACGGGTAGACAGGGCACCAATGGACATATCAGAGAAAATCAGAGGATAAATCCAGTTAACTGGCGGAGTCTTTTTAGACATAACCATTTTGCCATTCTCCATGGTAAATGGCAGCTCTTTAGCAGACAGCACACGGCCAAATGGGGAACGGATATCAAAGGTATGACGGGCTGCATCCAGGGATGGGTCAGTCATCTGGGAAATACGGCCAACAATAATGCTGTCCAGGGTTCTCTGGGCATTCAGGTTGGTACGTCCGCCTCTTTTAATAGGACCAGCATCCTTAGACAGCAGGGTCTTGCGGGTATCTGGATTTCTTACAGGGCGGATGGCATTATTTGGACATACCTTTTCGCACATACCGCAGCCACGGCAAAAATCAGTTAAGCTTGCCACCTGCTTAATAATAGGGCGGGCAATGTGACGATGCTCTGGCACTGGCTGGCCTTCAGTAGAAACCACAATGGACTGGGCCTGGGTTTCAACCTTAATAGCCTTGAAGGAACAGGTTGCTACGCAGCTGCCGCACATTGTACATCTGTCTGCATTATATTCTATTTTCCAAGTAAGGTCGTTTACAGAAACGTCCTGTGTCTTTACTGCTTCCATCTCTGTACCTCCAGCTCATTGTCAATTACAATAACCTCACGCTCATTAGGATAGATATCCTTAGTCATATCACGGTCTGGCATGATTTCGTTCAGGCCGCAGACCTCAGAGGCTATAGCTACAGTATTCTCATCCTGTCCGATAACTACAGGACGCAGCTTCTTAGAATCACAGCAGGTAATCATGCGGTGATCTGGCAAGGTGGCAATAATGGTATTTGGACCATTGATTTCCAGATGTGCCAGTGACTGGCGAATAGCTGTCAGCACGTCCTTATCCTCACGCTGGGCAATTTCTTCAAATGGCAGCGGGGTAATAACATGCTTATAGTAATTAATTGGCCAATTAAGCTCATGGAGTACATAATGCAATGTATATAAGAAGCACTGGGAATCAGACTCAAAGCCAATGTAGCCACGATGCAGAGACTTCTGGAACTCCTTGTTCTTGGTGTAGAAGGTATTCTCACCATTAGCACAAAGGGTGTAGCCCTGCAGGAAGAATGGATGAGCAGCATAGCGGACAATATCATAGTTAGTATTCTGACGGCACTGAACTACAATATTCTTAGCTAATAAGCAGCCATTATCATCCCAGAGATGGAAATAGGTAGCAATATCTCTTGGGTCACCAATTTCCTTTAAGGTTAAAACATCTGGCCAGAAGGAATAAACAAAGCCCTCACCTGCATCCTCTAACAGCTTGCGCAGAGCCAGGCGGGTATCTAAAAGCAAATCTTCCTTCTGCTTCTGAGTCAGTTCATTGTAGTGCTCAGGAAAATCATAGTTACGGAAAATATAGTATGGCATAGCCTGGATATCCAGATCTGGCTGCTTATTTGGCACAGGAACCCACTCAGCCAGCTGAATGAAGTTATGGCTATCCATATATTCCTCTACCATCTGGTTGCCCTTCTGGGTGCAAGCCATAGACAGCAGTGGCTTATCCTTATAATTAGAAAAAATACCATACAAATCCTGCATAACCATAGCAAAGCCAGAATTATCGTGGCCCTCCTGCTGTGGTAACATTAAATGCAGTGCCTTTGATGGATGAACCGGTACTTTACTTTTAATGGAACCAATTCTACACATAATAACACTCCTCCAATACACACATGTCTACTGAAATACCACTATCTATGGGTAATGTTCTTTGTGCAAAGGACATTTATACTCATAAAATGATATAGTCTTGTTAGTGACATGACATTATTATAAGTTTACAAATATTGTATGTCAATATAATTATTCAAGTTTAATGTATACATAAACATCAAAGTCCTTGATTTTATTGTTATTATTTACTTTGTATAGGTTTATTTATGTATATTTATAAATATTATTGTATATCTATACACTTTGTAGGTTTACACTTTTTAACATATTTCCCTATAATCCACATTCTGCAAGGTTTCCCGCAGCTATATCAAATATATCAAAATTTTATGTATTGTATTGTTTTTCGGTATACAAAAAAGACACCCTGCAAATTGCAGAGTGCCTGTCCATATTAATATTATTCTTCTGTTACAGCATTAACTGTCTTTACTGCCATTTCACTGCGTCCCTTAAAAATACCGCCATCAGTGATGCTGAAGGTTTCTACCTTCACATCGCCTATAAGCTGGCCGCTGGCATCAATAGCCAGCACCTTGGTAACCTCAGCATTGCCGGTAACCTGGCCGGAAACGCTCAGATTAGCAGCCTTGATGTCGCCCTTAACTACACCAGACTCACCAATCACTACAGAGCCAGTAGTGGATATACCACCCTCTACAGTACCATCTATGCGCAAATTGCTTTCGCCAAAAATCTCACCCTTGATGGTGGTATTATGGCCAATAATGGTCTCAATATCATTACTAATAGTTGCATCTACCTGCTTACGAATACTGCCAAACATTACATTCTACCCCGCTATCATAAATATCCCGCTGGATTAACTACCTGTCCATTAACTCTGATCTCATAATGAAGATGAGGGCCAGTACTGTAACCAGTGCTGCCCATATAGGCAATAATCTGGCCACGCTTAACAGTCTGCCCTGGCGCAACAGCCACAGACTGGGCATGAGCATAACGAGTCATATAGCCATTGCCATGATCAATATCTACCATGTTGCCGTAACCGCCAGAATTCCAGCCTGCATCGGTAACTACGCCATCTGCAGTGGCCACAATAGGAGTACCGCTGTCGTTAGCAATATCGATGCCAGGATGATAATCAGAACCTCCCCAGCGCAAGCCGTAAGGGGAGCTGACATCACCGCTGCAAGGCCAGATAGATGGAGTAGACGCATTAACGCTGGCCTGATATTCCTGCATCAGCTGCTTTTCCTTCATGACCTCTTTTAACTGCTGCAGGCTTGCTTTGCGCTCAGCCACTCTCTGCTCTAAATTAGCCAGAGCCTCAGTAACATTTTCAATCTTTAACTGCTGGCCAAAGGGACCGCCCTGGCCATCATGAGTACCATCGCCATTATTGCCAGCTGGCTCAAGACCAGCTGCATCACCCTCAACACCAGTAATCTGTCTGAGCTCCTGCTCAATCTGGCCTAACTGCTCTACTTCATCCTGCAGCTGGCTGGCTTTCTTAGAGAGCTGTAACAGCTGTTCCTGCTGGATATTATTTACCTGCTGCAGCTTGTCAATCTGAGCAGCCTCACTGCGCAGTGAATAGCTGCTATAGGCAGAATAGCCAAAAGCACCTACAAACAATAATGCACCTGCAACTAATGAAGCGGCACCATACTTCAGCCAGCGGACTGGCAAACGGATGCTTTTAACATCTGCACCCTGGTGGGGAATTATCTTTATTGTGTATTCCCTCTTATCTGCTTTGGTGTCCTTATTTTCCAAAATAATTTCCTCCAAACTCAAATAGCACTTTTCTCTCTTATATAATCATGCTTTACCATTATACCACATATAGCTATAGGTTGTAAAAGGTGGTTAATAGTCTTATTTTAAGCAAAAATTTTACCATAATATTATCTAAATGTACCAAAATAAAAATCCCGAGGCTCAGATGCCCCGGGACATAATATTATTGATATTAACCAGACTACATGTGAAATTATTGCTGTAATGCCTGCTGCAGAGCTTCTTCCTCTTCCTTGGTCAATGCGTAGGTGGACTGGCCATTGACTATTGGCTTGGCATAGCTGCGGGAGTCCTCTCTGGCAAAGATGCTGGACATGATTACACCATTGTTATTAGAATCCAGCATTGCTACAGCATAGCTGAGGTCGCCCCCCATGTCCTCAAAAGCACGGAAGCGGACAATAGCCATGCGGGTCACAGCTCTCTGTAAAAGATCCTTAATCTCCTTGGTTTCAGCCCAGAGCTTTTCATTTTCGTTGTTGATGGCCTTGATACTGTCAATGCAGCCAATCATCATGCGCTCTAAATTAGCGCCATCTACGCCAGTCATCATCTTCTTGTAGCGCTTCTTCATGTAGTTAAGATTGTAATAAAGATTGATTACCAGCAAATACATGATAATCATCAGCACACCTAAAGCGCCAATGAGATAGCTCATATTATTAACAATAAAGTCCATTACCATTTTATCTGTCATTAATTTATTCGCTCCTTGAATTATATGTAATAAAACCGTTTCTTTTTATACAGAGAATTTCCCTGTGGTGGAAAATGCCCGCAGTTTCTGCAATTTATCTTCCTTTTCAGCCTCAGCAGCTATATTCTGCTGATTATTGCCCTGCAAAAGCTCTATCAGCTGGCTCAGCTCTTCCTGAGAGGCAAAATCAATCTCCAGTCTTTTCTTCTTGCCGCTATGCTTAATGCGAACAGTTGTACCTAACAATAATTTTAATTTATCCTCTGCCTCATAGAAATACAAATCCTCTGGAGAAACATCCTTAGTTTCTGTACTCTGTTCTTCCTTAAAGTAATCAGGATTCTTTAAAAGGTGCTTTACCAGGGCTTCCACCTTCCGGACAGACAGCTCATGAACTATTATAAATTCAGCAGCCTGCTGTTGTAGAGCTTCATCCTCTATAGCAATGAGAGGCTTAGCCTGACCC
>JAFPCE010000253.1 GCA_017390245.1 Selenomonadaceae bacterium | reverse complement strand
GTTAACAGCAGCAGCACGGGAACGACGGAGGTCACCCTTGCGCTGTGGGCCATCCAAAGTCATCTGGTCACCAGTGTAAGCATGTATAGTAGCCATGATACCGGACTTGATTGGAGCCAAATCATTCAGAGCCTTAGCCATTGGAGCTAAGCAGTTAGTGGTGCAGGAAGCAGCGGAGATAACCTTATCTTCCTTAGTTAAGTTCTTGTGGTTTACGTTGTAAACGATAGTAGGGAGGTCGTTGCCTGCTGGAGCAGAGATAACAACCTTCTTAGCGCCTGCAGTCAAATGAGCAGAAGCCTTCTCCTTGGAAGTGTAGAAACCGGTGCACTCGAGAACTACATCTACATCATGCTTAGCCCAAGGAATCTCTGCAGCGTTTGCGCAAGCATAGATCTTGATCTCCTTGCCGTTTACAGTGATGGAATCCTCGCCAGCGGATACAGCATCAGCGTACTTGTACTTGCCCTGGGAAGAATCATACTTTAAGAGATGAGCGAGCATCTTAGGGCTGGTTAAGTCATTGATTGCAACAACCTCATAACCCTCAGCGTCGAACATCTGACGGAATGCCAAACGGCCAATACGACCAAAACCATTAATAGCTACTTTAACTGCCATGTGAAAATTACCCCCTATAAAATATAAAAAAATTTTTTCAGAGTACACAAAATCCATACGCTGTTTCGCTGATAAAACATGCTACGGCATGTCAAATAGCGTTACGGACGTAGTGCATCTTCTCCTCTAATTAGCCTAATTTTAGCCCAATTAAGCCTTAATTGTCAACGGCTAATCCATAATCTCTACTAATTAAAGTATAAATAATAACTAATAACGCGCAACTGATTAAAAATCAGAAAACTGCTTGTTTTATCAGCTTGTTACGCCTCATTTTCCTGCTGTTTTGCCTGCTTTTCCATGGTCTGGACAGCCTGCACCATCAAAGCACATTCCAGGCGCTTTTTCTGAATTTCACAGCCCACTTCATACGGCTCACGGATTTCATCGTGGAAGAGGTCTGCGTTAGCGTGACAGCCGCCAGAGCAGAAGAACTTCGCCCAGCAGTCCTTGCACTTTGGCTTGTTTAAAACATGAGACTCCCTGAAGTACTGTGGCCAATGCTGGTCAGTAACGCCTTCATCAAGAGAACCTAAACGATACTTCTCACGGCCTACAAACTGATGGCAAGGATAGAGGTCACCATTTTCTGCTACTGCAAAATACTCATGGCCAGCACCGCAGCCCGCCAGACGCTTTGCTACGCATGGGCCATTGGACAAATCCATATTGAAATGGAAGAAGAAAAAGCCCTTGCCGGCACGCCAGCGCTCAAGATAAGCCTCCACCAGATTGTCATACTCCTGGCGGATTCTTGGCAAATCCTCCTCAGTTAAGCCAATAGGACTGTCCTTCAAAACTACAGGCTCCATAGAAAGAATGTCGAAGCCAGTATCATTCATGGAAAGTACATCCTTGGTGAAATCCAGGTTGTTTTTGGTATAGGTGCCACGGAGATAAGTATAAATACCGCGATAGTCGTAGTCACCGCCCTCACGGCTGTCCAGGCACTTCTTAAAGTTCTTGATAACTCTGTCATAGCTGCCATGACCGCCTACATCAGGACGCATTGCGTCGTGCACTTCCTTGCGGCCATCTAAGGACAGCACCAGGGAAAAATCGTTATCGTTCAGCCACTTGATATTCTCATCGCTTAAAAGCATGCCGTTGGTGGTTAAGGTCAGCTTAAACTTCTTGCCAGTTTCCTTTTCCTTCTGGCGGGCGTACTCAGTTACCGCCTTGACAGTCTTCATGTTCATGAGAGGCTCGCCGCCGAAGAAGTCCATCTCGCAGTGCTTTCTTGGGCCGCTGGCCTTAATTAAGAAATCCACTGCCTTGCAGCCTACCTCAGGAGTCATAATTGCCCTTTCCTGGCCATAGCTGCCACCGTCACCGAAGCAATATTTGCAGCGCAGGTTGCAGTCCTGGGCAATCATCAGGCACAGGGATTTCACCAGTCCAGTCTGCTTGAATGTAGGCGGTACTTCAATATCAGGAGCAAACAGCTGCTGGATATCCATGAGACCATGGAGCTCTTCCAATGCTTCCTTTAAATCTGC
>JAFPCE010000252.1 GCA_017390245.1 Selenomonadaceae bacterium | reverse complement strand
TATCATAAAAATAGTATTATTGCCTTTAGCTATATGTGTAAATTCTAGGATAAATTGAATATTAGTTTTTACGCATACTTTTAATCGATTTTGGGAATGTGTATGAAGCAGTATTTTAATCATGAACCAAGTAGATATATGCTGGTATTTGTGTCAGTATCAACCTTGCTATGTGTGCTTTTACTGTTACTGAAGATGGAGGTGGCCCAGCACGACCTGCTGGCTACGCTCCTGGTGATGTTTTTGATTGTAGCTCAGCTGATACTGTATTTCGTGTACAAAAATGCCAAGGATAAATCTGAATACATGAGTCAGGTTACTGGACTACCAAACCGGCAAAAGTTTCTGGCAGATATCCAGGAGCTGTTAAAGAAGCCTGAATTAAAGGATAAGCTGGCTGTTATTTCCATAGATGTGGACGAGTTTAAGCTGGTTAACAATCTGTTAGGCTATAATGAAGGTACAAAGGTTATTAAGTATATAGGTGAGGTGCTGCAGGAGAATTTAGAAGCTCCGGCTGGCTGTTACCATGTCCGCAGTGATATGTTTTATATTATTGTTGCTGATGAGGACCTGGAAGGAGCTATGCAGCGGACTCATGACAAGATGGATAAGATATCCAGGTATTACCGGGATGTTTATGCCATGAATCTTTTCCTGTCTGCAGGCTGTTACAAGTTTGAGCCTGAAATGTATGAGAAGGTGTCAGATATCAGCGAGCAGGGGAAGGCTAACTTCAAGCAGGCTCTGGCAGTGTGCGAGGATAATGCCAACCTGGCCCGAAAAATGGTAAAAAAGAAGTTCCAGAATTATGTGATGCAGTATCATGCCAGCATGAGGGAAAATGAAGTCCGTGGCAAGCTCATGGAGGATGCTTTCATGATAGCACTGGAAAACAGGGAATTTGTAGTGTACTACCAGCCAAAGTATGCCATGGTGGATGATGAGGCAGTGCTTTGCGGTGCTGAGGCACTGGTGCGCTGGGACAGCTCTGTGCTGGGTTTTCTGATGCCAGGCCAGTTTGTGCCTGCCTTTGAGGATGATGGCAATATTGTGCTTCTTGATATGTACCTGACAGATGCAGTTTGCAACCAGATCAGGGACTGGCTTTTTGATGGTTACGATGTGCCACCGATTTCCATTAATGTTTCCCGCAAAACCATTTCTAAGGAAAATGATTACTATGGCTGTGTGCGTCATGCTATGGAGCTTAATGATGTGCCAAAGGACTTAGTGGAATTTGAGATACTGGAAAGCGCTTCCAGTGATGATGAGAATCAGCTGATAAGCTTTATTAACCGTTTCCATGATAATGGCTACAGGATTGCCCTGGATGATTTTGGTACGGGTTATTCTTCTCTGGATTTTCTGGGAAGAGTTTCTTTTGACGTGCTGAAAATGGACAGAAGCTTCTTCAGTTCCTGGCAGAAGGACCAGCCAGGCAAGAAAGAGGCTATTGTACGCAATGTACTGCGTATGGCACAGGATTTAGGTATCAAAACTGTGGCTGAGGGTATTGAGCACCAGTTCCAGGTAGACATATTAAAAGAAATGGGCTGTGATGCTATACAGGGCTTCTATTTTGGCAAGCCTATGCCTGAGCCTGAGTTCCGCAAGCTGATGAAGTTACAGACTGTTGCTAAGCCAAGGCTGGATGAAGTGTGAGGATGTGCTTCGGAGCTTAGAGGATATTAGTGACAGTTAAATTAATAGCGGCTATGAGAATATTTCTCGTAGCCGCTATTTTTGTGATTTGATTTTGGTTTATAAGTAACAGGTATATAAAGAGATGATAAACCAGAAGGATTATTTATCCTGAGGACCATACATGTATTCATAGTAGGCTTTTTGCATTTCCTTGCGGTTTTTTGCTGGTGGCCATAGCTCACCTACGGCATTTTCCCGCATGGCAGAGGCCAGGTGAGGATAGAGCTGGGGATTGTCAATGCTCAGCTCCTTTATCAGATCCTTGACCTTCTGGCGTATAGTGTGACCGTCAATAGGACAAGGTGATTTTACAGGCTGGAAGCCGTGGTACTGGATAGCATCAGTGATTTCCTGTTCCCGGAAGTACACCAGAGGGCGTATAACCGTTAAATCAGATTTATCCAGGTAGGTACTAGGTGTAAAGGTATGAATCTGGCCTGAGTAGAGAAGCCCCATCAGCAGGGTTTCTACGGCATCATCGTTGTGATGGGCATAGGCTACCTTGTTGCAACCGTGTTCTTTGGCAAAGCGGTTCACAGCACCCCTGCGGAAATAAGCACAGGTAAAGCAGGG
>JAFPCE010000251.1 GCA_017390245.1 Selenomonadaceae bacterium | reverse complement strand
ATTTTCATCTATTCAGCAAATTTTTATTCCTGTAATAGGAGGTGTTTTTTGGTAAGCCTTGACATTTTTTCTACATAAAAGGATAATATTTTAGTAGAAATTTAACTATTGTACTGTTTTTTATTGCACTGTTTTTTAGGTGATGAAAATGAAGTTATTATTTTTGGATAACCTCCTGCAGTTTTATCTGCTTTTGGGAGGTGTTTTTATACTTATTAATTTTCTGGCATTTTTCCTGGTAAAACTGATTTTGCCCTGGCAGACAAAACGGCTGCTGAAAAAATGGCAGATTGAGCTGAAGCAGAAAAAACAGCTGCCACTGCTGGCAGCTCTTACAGATTTAGTGGTAAATCTCACAGGCACACTGACCCGTGGCAAGCCAGTGTATAAGGATATCATTCCCATGGGTATTTCTGCCACAAAGCTGTTAACCATTGCCGCTTCTGTGGAGGCACATTGCCAGCACACCATTGCTGAAGCTATCTGTGACGAAGCTGAACTGCGGCAGCTGCCGCTAGAGGATGCCGCTGCTGTTAATTATGAAGTTGGCAGAGGTATTGAAGCCCTGATTAACCGCCAGGCTGTGCGGCTGGGTACTGCCTCTTTTCTGGAGGAACACGGGGTGAAGGTAGATGCTAATACCTTTACTCAGGCTGATCAGCTGGCTAGCAAAGGACTGACTGTAATTTTTGCTGCCATTGGCAATTACTGCCGCGGTTATATATTATTAGAAGATAAGCCAAAGGTTAATGTCATGGGTTCTGTGGCCTTTTTAAAGGAATGCGGCATTAACTGTACCCTGCTGACCTCGGTGGTGCGTTCAACCGCCAGACACATGGCCAAGGCTGCCAATATCCAGAATGTCCGGGGTGGCCAGTCTAATATGGAAAAGGCCAGGGAAATTCTGGTGATGCAGAGCCAGGGCAGCATCGTAGGCGCTATTGGCACCTCCATGAAATGCGATGCACTGTTCCGGGCTGCTGACCTCAGCATTGCCATGGAGTATTCCTCTGATGAGGCCAAGGATTTCTGCGATATTATTGTCCACAACGGCAATATCAGCACACTGGCTACAGCAGCGGAAATCTGCCGGCTTTCTCACAGCAAAAAGAAAACCGCCATTTTGTCTCTGGTGATTTTCAATGTGCTGCTGGCAGTTGCCACGATTTTCCTGTTTTCCCAGCCAGTACTGCCATTTATCAGTCCGGTGATACCGGTGCTGCTGGGCTTCTGCGCCATTGTGATTTTACTGATGAACCAATTTTCTTTTAGCTATTAAAAAGGGGTTAGAATATGAATACTGTAACTAATATGGATAAGGATACTTTCGATTTCCTGGTAGATCTGGTGCTGGAAACCAACGCTAAACCTCCTGAGACGCTTTTTGCCGGCGGTTATGAGGACTGGCGCTGCCGGGCCCGTCTGGCCCACTTTCTGGCTATGCCTGAGCTGAACCGTCCTGAGCAGGCTAAGGCTCTGTTTACTTCCATTATGGATGTGGAGCCTGATGAGGAAAATGCTGAGGAGATTGAGGAAAAGGTTTATGCTCTCCAGCATTTAAGCCAGATGGAAAAGGACGAAAAGAATTATGAGCAGGCTTTGGAGTACATCAACCTGGCTTTAGAGGAAGCTGAGGCTTCTGATTTCCTGTACCGCTACATTCTCCGGGGAGAGCTGTGGGCAGAGCGCTGGAATCTGCTGCATTTGTCCAAACGCACTGAGGAGGCTGAGGCCGAGGCTGATGAGCGTATTGCAGCCTTTGAGGACATTCCTGTGATGCACAACAGCTATCTCTACTATGGCTACCGCTTCAAGGCCCAGCTGGCGGCAGAACGGGGCATGATTATGGTGGCAAAGGATTATATGCACATGGCTTTGCATGCTATGGAGATTCCTCCAAAGAATAAGGAGCTGCTGGATGAGGCTTTTGAGGCTCAGCATGAAAATGTGTCCTGGATAATGGCGGAGATTGATAAGGCTACGCCAAATCCTGAAAACGTGCATTGGGATATTTGAGGGCAGGCTAGTAAAAAAGGCAGAAACGCTACGCGTTTCTGCCTTTTTTCTCTTTATTTTGTTTGCGGCGCATGGCGAAGAAGTCTTTCATAATCTGGCGGCATTGGTCAGCCATGATGCCGTCGGTTACTTCCATGCGATGGTTTAAAAGCTTATGATTCACTATGTTAAATATGGAATGCACTGCACCGGCTTTCATGTCCAGGCTGCCGTACACCAGCCTGTCTACCCTGCTGTTAACCAGGGCTCCGGCACACATGGCACAGGGTTCAATAGTAACATAAAGGGTGGTTCCGCTCAGGCGCCACCGGCCCAGCTTTTTACAGCCCTTTCTGATGGCTTCCATTTCGGCGTGGGCTGTGCCATCCAGCTCCGTTTCCCGCAAATTATGGCCTGCAGACACAACAGCGCCGCTCTCGTTATCCACAAGAACGGCGCCTATAGGAACCTCTCCCAGGTCGTATGCTTTTCGTGCCTCAGCCAGTGCCATGGCCATGTAAGCCTCATCATCCTGCATTGGCATTATGCTCTGTCTCCTCTCAGCTGATAGAAGTGGTCCAGATTAACTCCCTGCTGGTAGAACAGGGACTGGGTAACATTGCTGCCCTCCCACACTGCAGCTTCGCCAGTATCCACAGCTTTAGCCTCTTCCTTTTCCATCCGCTGCTGTAATTTCTGCTGGAAGCTCTCCTTGTGGTTATCAGAACTGTTCTGGCGGTTACGGCGGTTCAGCCAGTCCTCGTGTGGCTTCAGATATACTGATTTAATTTTGTCTACCTTTAACAGACCATCCACAAGAATCACCTCCATTTTCTTCCTTTATTATCTATAATATCGGAATATTTTACAAAAAATTAAATATTTTTTAGGATTTTTCTCCCAAATTTCAAACATTATAAAAGCAATTATGATAACTGGCGAGACAGTAATATATCAAGCTTGTCACAAAATCCTGCTGTCCTTAGTATTGGCAGCATAAAAAAATAGGCCTGTAGAAAAATCTACAGGCCTATAGTTATGCCAGTTTAATACGATTGGAGAAATTATTTCTTCAATGCATCGCCCAGGTTGTTCTGAGTGTTACGAGCTGCAGCTACGGACTCTGCGAAACGCTCCTTCTCAACACCATCTAATGGGAGCTCAACAATCTGCTCTACGCCGTTCTCGCCAAGGATAACTGGAACGCCGATGCAGAGATCGTTCTCGCCATACTCGCCCTCGAGGTATACGCAGCAAGGAATGAGCTTCTTGCCATCGGTGATGATGGACTTAACCAGCTCGCCTGCAGCAGCACCTGGAGCATACCAAGCGGAAGTACCTAACAGCTTAGTCAGGGTAGCGCCGCCAACCTTAGTCTGAGCGATTGCATCCTCTAACTCTGCCTCGCTGAGGAAGTGGGATACAGGGATGCCCTTGTAAGTTGCAATGGATCCAAGAGGAACCATGGTCTTATCGCTATGACCACCAATAACCATACCATCAATATCGGTAGGGGTTGCAGGAATGCCCTTCTTCTTTAAAGCCTGGGAAAGGAAATAACGGAAACGGGAGCTATCTAACATACCGCCCATGCCGATAACATGGTTCTTAGGTAAACCAGAGTTCTTCAGAGCTAAGTAAGTCATTGCATCCATTGGGTTGGAAATAACGATGAAGATAGCATCTGGGGAATACTTAACAGCCTGCTCAATAACGCTGCCAACGATACCAGCGTTAACACCAATCAAATCCTCACGGCTCATACCTGGCTTGCGAGGAATACCAGAGGTGATTACTACTACCTTGGAACCAGCGGTAGCGGAATAATCATTGGTAACACCTGTAATAGTAGTGTCAAAGTTGAGGATCTGAGAGGTCTGCATCATATCCATTGCCTTACCTTCAGAAACGCCTTCCTTAATATCGAGAAGAACTACTTCACTGGCATAACCTGCGCTAGCAATAACATTTGCTGCTGTTGCACCAACATTACCTGCGCCTACAACTGTAACTTTCATTAACAATTCCTCCTTAATATGCATGACAGGCTGTTTCTTAACAGTCTGACTTGTTAACTAATGATATTATAACAAATACTTATGAAAAATTCAATCCAAAATGGATTTCTGCCTATATGTTAAGTAGGCATTTTTTCTTACTGCTCAGAGAACTGATCCTTGCCTACACCGCAAAGTGGGCACACAAAATCCTCTGGCAAATCCTCAAACTTAGTGCCTGGTGCAATGCCGTTATCTGCATCACCAGCAGCCTCATCATAAACCCAGCCACATACGTCACAAACCCAAGTCTTCATAGAAAATCTCTCCTTTATATAAAAATTAAATAATACTCATCTCTCCGCCTTTATTATAGCACATTATACCTATAGTGACACCCATATATGCAAAAATGCCAGCACCAATTTTTCGTGCCAGCATTTTTAATGAGCAAACTCTGCAATTTTGTTTTTATTCCCGCAGCTTTTTCT
Organism: Selenomonadaceae bacterium; assembly: GCA_017390245.1. GTDB lineage: Bacteria > Bacillota > Negativicutes > Selenomonadales > Selenomonadaceae > Anaerovibrio. Next base: position 10,986 of record JAFPCE010000251.1, on the reverse strand, counting down.
GAGCCTGGAAAAAATTATACACCGCTTCTGCTGCTGGCTTGTTCATGCCATCCAGAGCACACATTTCCTCCACTGTGGCTTTTTTGATTTTCTCAAGATTGCCAAAGCTGTCCAGCAGTATTTTCCGCCGCTTGGGGCCAATGCCCTCCACATGGTCCAGCACAGAAACAAGATTCCGCTTGCCTCTCAGCTTCCTATGATAGGTTATAGCAAAGCGATGGGCCTCATCACGGATGCGCTGAATGAGAAACAGCGCCTGGCTGGTCCGGGGCAAAATAATAGGATAGGAGCTGCCTTCTGTGAAAACCTCCTCTTCCCTTTTGGCCAGGCCCACTACTGGCACTTGCGTATGGCCTGCTCCCCTGATAATCTGGAGCGCTGAGCTTAGCTGGCCCTTGCCGCCATCGATGATTATCAAATCCGGCATTTCAGCATCTGGCTTGCCATAGCGGCGTTCTGTAACCTCCCGCATGGACTTAAAGTCATCTGGCTTGCCTTCAGCACTGCGGATTTTAAACCGGCGGTAATCTGATTTTTTCGGTACACCGCCTTCAAATACCACCATGGAAGCAACAGTTTCTGAGCCCTGCATGTGGGATATATCAAAGCATTCCATGCGGTTGGGCAGATGCTCTAAATGGAGATATCTGCCTAGCTCAGCTACTGCTCCAACGGTCTGCTCATTAACACGCTGTATCTTGTGGCCTTCATCTGCCAGGGCCTTCTGGGCATTATTGGCAGCCATAATGACTACATCCTTTTTGGTGCCCCGCTGTGGAACAATTAACTCTACCTTGCTGCCCTTCATTTCCCTGAGCCACTCTTCAATAACTGACTGCTCCGCTATTTCCTGAGGCAGGAGAATTTCTCTTGGTATAAATGTGGCCTGATGATAATACTGCTTCAAAAAAGCAGTCAGCCATTCATCATCACTGTCCTCCAGGCTCTGCTGTTTTTCCTCCTGACTGTCAGCATTCTCAGTATTTTGTTCACTAGCTTTTTCCAGGTATTCCGCACTGGTTAAAAACTCGCCGCCATTTAACAGGAAGTGGTCACGGCCTACCATTTTACCGCTGCGGATATAGAAAATCTGCACACAAACACCCAGGGATGACCTGGCCATGCCAATGGCATCCTGATCCCCCATACCAGTAATGATACGCTGCTTTTCCGTTATTTTCTGCACTGCCGCCAGCTGGTCTCTTAAATGGGCAGCCCTTTCAAAATCCAGGTCCTCCGCTGCCGACAGCATCTGATCTTTTAAATTATGCTCTACCTGGTCAGTGCGTCCCTCCAGAAAAAGGCACACCTCCTGCAGCATGTTGCGGTATTCCTCTGACTCGATTTTCCCCACACAGGGTGCCAGGCACCGCTTGATGTGAAATTCCAAGCAGGGCCTGTCTCCCATATTGCGGCAGCTGCGGATAGGAAAGAGCTTCCGCAGCAATTTCAAGCTGTCATGAAGAGCCCCCACATTGGTATAAGGACCAAAGTATTTTGCTCCATCATGGAGAATCCGGCGGGTGATATACACCCGTGGAAAAGCCTCCTGCATGGTGACCTTGAGATAAGGATAGGTTTTATCATCCTTCAGGCTGATATTGTATTTCGGATGGTGCTTTTTGATGAGATTGCACTCTAAAATCAGTGCCTCAACCTCAGAGCCAGTCATGATGGTTTCAAAATCAGCTATTTTAGCCACCATGGCCTTTACCTTGGCTGAATGCTGGTTGTTATGCTGAAAATACTGGCGCACCCGGTTTTTCAAAATCTTGGCCTTGCCTACATAGATGATTTTGCCCTGGGCATCCTTCATGATGTAGACACCGGGATTATTTGGTAAGAGCTGCAGTTTTTCCGCTACTATATCTGTCATAAATTACATCTCCACCATATTACTTCTGCTTTTTCTTTAATTTACGCTGTTCATCTAATACTGGCTTTAAAAATTTGCCTGTAAAGGAGGACTTAACCTTGACGATTTCCTCTGGAGTACCCTGGGCCACAATAGTACCGCCCTTGTCGCCCCCCTCAGGACCTAAATCCACAATGTAATCTGCAGTTTTAATCACATCCAGATTATGTTCAATTACCACCACAGAATCGCCGCCCTCTACCAGACGCTGGAGAATTCCCAGCAGCTTGTGAATATCTGCGGTGTGGAGACCAGTGGTTGGCTCATCTAAAATATAGAGAGTTCTGCCAGTGGAACGGCGGGACAGCTCCGTAGCCAGCTTAATGCGCTGGGCTTCACCGCCAGACAGAGTGGTGGCTGGCTGGCCCATTTTAATATAGCCCAGTCCCACATCCATCAGCACCTGCAGCTTATTGGCAATGCGGGGGATGTTTTTGAAGAATTCTGTAGCTTCCTCAATGGTCATTTCCAATACATCAGAAATGGATTTGCCCTTGTATTTAACCTCCAGAGTTTCCGTGTTGTAGCGGGCACCCTTGCACACCTCACAAGGCACGTACACATCAGGCAGAAAATGCATTTCAATCTTAATGATGCCGTCACCCTTGCAGGTTTCACAGCGTCCCCCCTTGACATTAAAGCTGAACCGTCCAGGCTTGTAGCCACGCATTTTTGCTTCATTGCACTGGCTGAATAGGGTGCGGATAAGGTCAAATACCCCTGTATAGGTAGCAGGATTGGACCTTGGGGTTCTGCCAATTGGTGACTGGTCAATATCGATAACCTTGTCAATGTTCTTTAAGCCCACCAGCTTTTTAAATTTGCCTGGCTTGGCCTTGGCATGATACAGCTTGGCAGCTACTGCCTTGTATAGAATCTCGTTAATCAAGGTACTCTTGCCAGAGCCAGAAACACCTGTAATTACAGTTAAGACGCCTAATGGCAGCTTTAAATGCACATCCTGCAGATTATTTTCACAGGCTCCTACAATTTCCAGAAAGTTGCCATTGCCCTGGCGGCGCACCTCTGGCACTGGAATGTATTTTTTCCTGCTTAGATACTGGCCGGTAATGGACTCAGGCACCTGCATGATTTTTTCAGCAGTACCTATAGCTACTACCTCACCGCCCTCAGCACCAGCCTTCGGGCCAATATCTACAATGCAGTCTGCTGCCAGCATGGTATCTTCATCATGCTCCACCACCAGCAAAGTGTTGCCTAAATTCTTCAGATTCTCCAGTGCCTCCAAAAGGCGCTGGTTATCCCGCTGATGCAGGCCAATGCTTGGCTCATCCAGTATGTACAGCACTCCTACCAGGCCAGAACCAATCTGGGTAGCCAGACGGATGCGCTGGGCTTCACCACCAGAAAGAGAGCCTGCCGCCCGGGACAGGGTTAAATATTCCAGGCCTACCTTGTTTAAAAAGCCTAAGCGGGCCTTGATTTCTTTTAAAATCTGATGACCGATTTTTGCTTCCCGTTCCGTCAGCTGTAGCTTTGCAAAGAAATTGCCAGCTTCCCTGACTGTTAAATCAGTAACCTCATTGATGTTCTTGTCCCCAACAGTTACTGCCAGTGATTCTGGCTTTAATCGGGCACCCTTGCACACTGGACAAGGGCTGATAGCCATGTAGTTTTCGTATTCCTCCCGCATGGTATCGGAGTCAGCTTCCTTGTAACGCCGCTCCAGCATTGGCATAATACCTTCAAACACACCATGGTGAATCTTGTAAATGCCAAACATGTTCTCATAGCCAAAGTCATAGGCCACATCACCAGTGCCATAGAGAACTGTTTCCTGAGCCTCCGCTGACAGCCTGTTCCATGGTGTATCCAAGTCAAAGCCATAGTGCTCCAGCACAGAGCTAATCTGGCACATAACATAGGATTTGGGATTTTTGGAAATAGGTGCTATAGCCCCCTCCACCAGGCTTAAATGCTCATCTGGCAGCACCAGCTCTAAATCGAATTTCTGCTGGCTTCCTAAGCCTAAGCAATGAGGACAGGCACCGAAAGGACTGTTAAAGGAAAACATTCTTGGGGCGATTTCCGGCAGGCTGATACCGCAGTCCACACAGGAGAAATTCTGGCTGAACATCAAAAGCTCTCCATCTACAATCTGCACATAGGCTACACCTTCACCCAGCTTTAAGGCCGTTTCCATGGATTCTGCCAGACGGGGACGAATCTGATCACGGATAATGAGGCGGTCAATCACAACCTCTATAGTATGCTTTTTATTTTTTTCTAAATTGATTTCCTCGCTGGCTTCCCGCATTTCCCCATCAATGCGCAGCCGCAGAAAGCCTTCCTTGCGGATATGCTCCAGCAGCTTTTTATGCTCGCCCTTTTTGCCCCGGACCACCTGGGCCATTACCAATAGCTTTGTCCGCTCTGGCAGCTCTAACAGCTGATCCAGCATCTGGTCAATGGACTGCTGCTTTACTGGCTTACCGCACTTTGGGCAGTGGGGATGGCCAGTTCTGGCAAATAACAGTCGCAAATAGTCATATATCTCTGTTACAGTACCTACTGTAGAACGGGGATTACGGCTGGTGGTTTTCTGATCAATGGAAATAGCTGGAGAAAGTCCCTCTATATAGTCCACATTTGGCTTATCCATCTGCCCCAGAAACTGGCGGGCATAGGAGGACAATGACTCCATATACCGCCTCTGGCCTTCAGCGTAGATGGTATCAAAGGCCAGGGAGGACTTGCCTGAGCCGCTGAGGCCTGTTATAACCACCATTTTATCTCTTGGTATATCTAAGCTGATATTTTTCAAATTGTGCTGGCGCGCACCGCGTATTCTTATGTATTTATCCATATATAGCCTCTTATATTTTCTAATTAATAAACCATTTAATCTCTTATTTTTCTATTTCTTCTTTTTACGGCTGCTCTTTTTCCCCATGGCATCCTCTAATTCAAAAACCATGTCACGGAGCTGAGCTGCTCTCTCAAATTCCAGTGCCCTGGAGGCTGCCTGCATCTCCTTCATTAATGCCTTGTACAGAGCCTCCTGCTCCTTCTTGGTCATTTTCTTATTTGGCCGCTTCAGATTTTTAGCTGCAGCCTTGGCGGTGGCATCCACATCCACTTTGTACTGGCCATCCTCCTCTGCCACCAGAGTGATTTCAATTAAATCCTTAATTGGCTTAACGATGGTTTTTGGCACAATACCATGTTCCTTGTTAAATTCATCCTGCACCTGACGGCGGCGGGCGGTTTCGTCCATAGCCCTCTGCATGGAATCGGTAATATTATCCGCATACATGATAACCTTTCCCTCTGCGTTACGAGCAGCACGGCCAATAGTCTGAATGAGGGAAGTATCAGAACGCAGGAAGCCTTCCTTATCAGCATCCAGAATAGCCACCAGGGAAACCTCTGGCATATCCAGACCTTCCCGCAGCAGATTTATACCTACCAGCACATCAAATTCACCCTGGCGCAGAGACTTGATAATTTCTGCTCTTTCAATAGTGGCAATATCTGAGTGGAGATAACGCACCTTAATGCCCATGTCCTTCAGATACTCTGTAAGGTTTTCTGCCATCTTTTTAGTTAAAGTAGTTACCAGCACACGCTGGTCCTTGGCAATTCTGTCCTTGATTTCTCCTAAGAGGTCATCAATCTGCCCCTCCAGTGGCCTGATTTCCACCTCTGGATCCAGCAGTCCTGTTGGACGGATAATCTGCTGCACCACCTGCTGGCCATGCTCCAGCTCGTACTTAGCCGGAGTAGCGGAAACATATACTACCTGATTAATGCGCTGCTCAAATTCCTCAAATTTCAGCGGTCTGTTATCAAAGGCAGATGGCAGACGGAAGCCGTTGCCTACCAGTGATTCCTTTCTGGAGCGGTCACCGGCATACATGGCCCTGACCTGTGGCAATGTTACATGGGACTCATCAATAACCATGAGAAAATCATCTGGGAAGTAATCCAGCAGGCTGAAAGGCGCTTCCCCTGGCTGGCGGTGGGTTAAATGCCTGGAATAATTTTCGATGCCAGAACAATACCCCATTTCCTGAATCATTTCCAGGTCGTAATTAGTTCTCTGCTCTATGCGCTGAGCCTCAATGAGCTTGCCCTGTTCCTTAAAGAGCTTAACCTGCTGCTCCATTTCCTCCCGGATGGTTTCCATGGCAATATCCAGGTCCTCCTTGGCAGTAACGTAATGAGATGCTGGGAAAATCATGGAATGAATTCTTTCGCCGAAAACACTGCCAGTTAAAATATCAAATTCCAGAATTCTGTCCACTTCATCACCAAAAAGCTCAATGCGGACACCCCGGTTGTTGTAGCCAGCTGGGAAAACCTCTATGACATCTCCACGGACACGGAAATTGCCACGCTCCAGCACCAGGTCATTGCGTTCATACTGCATGGTAATTAAACGTCTGAGTATGGCATCTCTGTCCACTTCCTGTCCCTTATGCAGGGATAAAACCATTTCATGGTAGCTTTCCGGAGAACCTAAGCCATAAATGCAGGATACGCTGGCCACAATAATAACATCCCGGCGCTCAAACAAGGAGCAGGTAGCAGAATGGCGCAACTCATCAATTTCATCATTAATGGATGCGTCCTTTTCAATATAAGTATCAGTGGAGGCGATATAGGCCTCTGGCTGATAGTAATCGTAGTAGCTGACGAAGTAGCCAACATAGTTATCTGGGAAAAATGCTTTAAACTCGCTGGCCAGCTGGGCAGCCAGTGTTTTATTGTGGGCAATGACCAGTGTTGGCCGCTGCACCTTTTCTATGAGCTTGGCAATAGTAAAGGTTTTGCCTGTACCTGTTGCACCTAAAAGCACCTGGGCTTCCTGCCCGTTTTCTATGCCTGCAGCCAGTTCATCTATGGCCTGGGGCTGGTCACCCATAGGCTCAAAGGGAGCAACTACCTTAAAGGGAACTGACTGGTCTAATTCCAGATTATTTAATTTTGGCAACATACCTGAACCATCCTCTCATGTATTTTATGCTTGTATTTATATTAAGAAATGAATTTTCTATCAGAACATACTATCCGTATTATAGCACATTATTTTTGAAAAATATATTTTGTATACAATTTTAAAAGTGTTGACAGCAGAATTTCAAAGTGCTATTCTAGGACCATCTTAAGGATATGTACTGCAGGCATACCTTGTAGATAGAAATTATATAGTGTTTTATGACGATGAAGTCTGAATATGAATTTTAGCTAGATTCATGTTCAGGCCTTTTTTATTTTCTGATAAAACCGAAAGGATTTGGTCTTATGTTTAGTCTTAGAAAGCATGCATCTGGCCTCGCAGCTTTTGTGACAGCCATGGCTCCTGCCATTGCTTTAGCTGCTGACGGCACAGAACATTTTTCCTCAGCGGATACTATTTGGGTTTTGCTTGGCGCCAGCCTGGTATTCTTCATGCAGCCAGGTTTCGCCATGGTAGAAAGTGGCTTGACCCGTGCTAAAAATGCCGGCAACATTGCCATGAAGAACTTCTCGGACCTTTGTTTAGGTTCTATCTTCTTCTGGGTTATCGGCTTTGGCCTGATGTTTGGCGATGATATCGGCGGTTTCATCGGTACTCCTGATTTATTCTTCCAGCACTGGGATGTAGCTGAGGATGTTGGTTATCCAGCATTAGCATATTTGATTTTCCAGACTGTATTCTGTGCTACCTCTTCCACCATCGTATCTGGTGCCATGGCAGAGCGTACTAAGTTTGCAGCTTATCTCATATACAGCGTTGCTCTTTGTATCCTGGTTTATCCTGTTACTGGTCACTGGGCATGGGGCGGTGGCTGGCTCTCCGAGTTAGGCTTCCATGATTTCGCTGGTTCTACTGTAGTTCACATGGTAGGCGGTGTTGCTGCCCTGGTTGGTGCATATCTTGTTGGTGCCCGCATTGGCAAGTACAACAAGGATGGTTCTTCCAATGGTATTCCTGGCCACAACCTGACTTTGGCTGGCCTTGGTGTATTTATCCTCTGGTTCGGCTGGTTCGGCTTCAACGGTGCTTCTACCGTTTGTGCTACTGGCGATGATGTTCTTACTTCCATCGGTTCCATTTTAGTTAATACTAACATGGCTCCTGCAGCTGCAGCTATGACTGCAATGTTCATTACCTGGGCTCGTTACGGCAAGCCTGATGTTTCCATGACCATGAACGGTGCTTTAGCTGGTCTGGTTGGTATCACCGCAGGCTGCGACTTGGTTAGCGTAGCTGGTTCCTTCGCCATTGGCGTTATCTCTGGTGTGATTGTTGTTTTCGCCGTTGAGTTTATTGACCAGAAGCTCCACATTGATGACCCTGTTGGTGCTGTTTCCGTACATGGTATCTGCGGTGCCGTTGGTACTATCTTAACTGGTGTTTTCGCTGTAGAGGATGGTCTTCTCTATACTGGCAGCGGTGATTTCTTAATTACCCAGATTATTGGTGTTGTTTCTGTTGCAGCTTATACTGCTGTAGCAATGTTCATTATCTTCTCTGTTGTAAAGGCAACTGTTGGTCTTCGTGTTGATAAGGCTGACGAGATTGCTGGTCTGGATGCATCTGAGCATGGTTTGTCCTCTGCTTATGCAGGCTTCATTACCGGTGATGCATTTGACGCTCCTATCCCTGTGGGTGATGCTTCCAAGGATGCTTTGTCCATGGCAGCTGAAATAGCTTCTGCTCCTGAGGTTCCAGTTAGTGAAGTCCCTTCTCCTGCTGGTGCTTCTAGCAGCATATCCTGTGTTACTATTGTTACCTCTGAAGAGCGCTTTGAACGTCTCAAGGTTGCTCTGGAGGCCATCGGTATCACTGGCATGACAGTAACAAGAGTTCTTGGTTATGGTATCCAGAAGGGTCACGGCGAGATGTACCGTGGTTCTGCTGTTGCCTCCAAGCTGATCCCTAAGGTTCGCATTGATATTGTAGTATCTAAAATCTCTCCTGCTACTATCATCAATGTGGCAAAGAAGATTCTCTACACTGGCCACTATGGCGACGGCAAGATTTTCGTTGCTTCTATGGACAACGTAGTGAAGATTCGTACTGGTGAAGAAGGCTATGATGCATTACAGGACAAGCCTATTGAGCCTGAAAAGTAATGCTGAGAGAGCCGATTCGCCCCGGTTATCCCATTTTACTTTATTTCCCTAACAACCATATCTAATACACACACAACGAAAGGGCCGGTGCAAAGCACCGGCCCTTTTCGTTGCCCTATTTTTTCAATAGCTTCGCCCTAATTACTCCCTGCTTGCCAAACCGCTGATTAATACTATCCAGGGCATCATACAGATTCTGCTTTTTCGTAGTATCCGTAAATAATGACCCCATATCTGGTGCATCAAAGCCTGTGGTGGACACTCCCAGCAGCCGGATACCTGCATATATGCCCAGCTACCGGAACAGCTCCACTGCTGCCTGGAAAATATCCTCGTCAAAATTTGAGGCATCATAAAGCTGCTTCTGCCTGGTGTAGGTGGTAAAATCTCCCTTTCTAAGCTTCAGCTGTACGGTTTTTGCCTTAAAGCCGGCCTGCCGCAGCCGCCAGCCTACTCTTACAGCCAAATCCAGCAGCACCTGCTCCTCATCCTCTTGGCAGTACAAATCCTCCCCGAAGGTTACCTCATGGCCAATGGATTTAGCCTTGTCTCGTGGTGCTACAGGCCTGTCATCCAGCCCTTGTGCCAGCTGGGCCAGCTTCTGTGCCCTGTTATCCCCTACCTGCTTTACCAGCCGCTTGTAATCTGCCTGCCGCAGCTGTCCTATGGTATTGATGCCCAGCAGGGACAGCTGGTGATTCAGCTTGGCACCTACACCCCAGATACGCTTAACTGGCAATGGGTCCAGACATTCCTGCACCTTGTCATGGGGAATGATGGTTAAACCATTGGGCTTTTCTAAATCTGAAGCAATCTTTGCCAGGAATTTATTGGGCGCAATGCCCACCGAAGCCACTATACCTGTTTTTTCCAGTATCTCTGCCTTTAAACGCTGGGCATATTCCTTAGGTGATGCCATAAGATTTTCCATGCCAGTAATATCCAGAAAGGCTTCATCTATAGACAGTGGTTCTACCAGTGGTGAGTAATCATCGAAAATCTTAAAAATTGCCCTGGATACCTCGCCATACCGCTTAAAATTTCCTTCTACAAAAATTCCCTGGGGACAGAGCTTCAAGGCTTTAGCTGTAGGCATGGCAGAATGGACGCCAAATTTCCTGGCTTCATAGGAACAGGTAGACACTACGCCCCGCTTGCCTATGCCTGCCACAATTACTGGCTTGCCACGGTACTCCTCATGATCCAGCTGCTCCACCGAAGCATAAAAGGCATCCATATCCACATGCATAATCCACCTCACATGATTTTTCAGCACAAACTCACCACCTCATAACTGTAATACATTAGTTTGCTTTTATTCTAGCAAATCTGCCTGGTATAGTACAGATAATATTGCTTCCATAAGATAATATTTAGACAAACCTTCTTAGTTGTAGCTTGCAAGAAAACATTTATCCATTAATAATAACATTTACTTGACACTTTTATTAGATTTACTGTATAATAATAGCATAAATTGTATATTATTTTTGCATAGTTGCGAGCTGGCAATGGATGTATTTCCGTTGCAGGCTCGCTTTTTGTTTTCTCACAGTTTAGGAAGTGAATGCGTATGGATGAACTGCTGACACAAAAGGATGTCATTAATGAACAGCTGGCTCGTTACGACGTAAAATTTGGCATCTACAAGAATGGCAAATTTAATGAAAGGCTTTTTCCCTTTGATCCTATTCCAAGGAAAATTTCCGCCTAGGATTTCAAAATGCTGAATAAGGGCCTGGCCCAGCGGGTTAAATTTTGCTTCCAAGGACTCCCCTCTGGCTATTTTTTCAATTACAGACATTAATTTATCTATATCCTTATTCTGCTTCTTAGCTAACTTTAAATCCTTCTTAAACTGGCTGGTAAATTGGATTTCATACTTCATCGTCTAATGCATCCTTTAATTCAGCCATGGTTTTATATCGTGGTGCTGCTGAATCTGCTACCAGTAATCGTCCTTCTTCCAATGCTGCCAATGTGGT
>JAFPCE010000250.1 GCA_017390245.1 Selenomonadaceae bacterium | reverse complement strand
GTAGACCTCATCTTGGAGACCATAAAGAGCAGATACTCAAACGAAAGAGTCAACGACATAGACGGTGTAAAGATAGACTTCGACAATAGCTGCCATATCATCATTATCCTTCAGCACAGTGCCATACAGGCTGCGCGTCAGAGAGAGCATATCGTCAGCGAAACCATGTGACCAGGCATGCTGGATAGGCGCATCGTATTCGTCAATAAGCACAACTGGCTTAGCTCCATAATGCTTGTGCAGCAAATAAGTCAGACGATTAAGGCTGGTCTCCAGTTTATTCTCCATCTGCCCTGCGTTACACAGCAAAGTATATTCTTCCCGTTCCGTATCAGTCAGCTGCAGAGAAGCTGCCAGGAAGTCATATTTCTGATAAAGAAATGCCATATATTCTGCGATGCTGCTGCGGCATTTCTCCATTGTTTCTCTTTCCAGGAAGGCCATGCTGATAGATATGACAGGATATGCTCCCATTTTCGCCATATAGGATTCACCCGCTGCCTCAATATTGAGTCCCTTGAAAATATCATGGTTATCCTCCGAAATATCAAAAAAAGCCTTCACCATACTCATATTCAGGGATTTACCAAAGCGGCGTGGCCGGGTAATCAGAGTGACCTTAGCGCGGTTATCCAGAAGCTCTTTGATAAATAAAGTTTTATCTGCATAGGCATAGCCGCCCTCAATGATTTCTCTGAAATTTTTCACACCAATCGGCATAGGTTTCATAAGCGGCACCTCCCTGCACACACTTCTCTAGTGTTATTATACCAGTAAATTTCACTTGTGTGAAAATATTTTATATCCATACAGTTACTTGCCAGTAAAATTATTTTCCTAAAAATTTTATACACAAACTACTTTTTCCTTGTAATATTTTCCATTTTGTGCGTATAAGATACAAAAGATGTTACACAGTAACGAAATCATAAAACCATTATACCATTACAAAGGAGGCATTTATTATGGAAAGAGAATTAATTATGGACACTTTATTAGATCAGGTTGTAGGCGGTGTTGACTGCTTTATCACCAAATTCAAAAAAGAGGACAGCAGTGAGTGGTTTGAGGCCAGATATCCAGACGGCGGCTACATACAGTGCAAGGATTATGTTCTCCATGTAGGCGAGCAGGAGTGCCTTGCAATCAGAGCCCTGCAAAAATACATTGACAGAAGAAAGAAGCAGGGCGTCAACATCTTCATGATGGAAAACGGCGTAGCAGTACCTATTTAACCACAACAGCAAAATAAAAGACTGAAGCTGTGAATTGGTAATTAAACCACCCATCAAAACACCAATAACCTTGCCCATCATAGACACTATCACTACTATTACATCCACAGCGAATTGCCCTGCCTAGCCCCATTGTGGTGGCTATGACGCCGCTAGTCTCGCTGTGGATTTTTCTTTACAGCAGCTGTTCCAGTTCCCGCAGCTGGATGCTAATCTTACCCTGGAGCTGATGGATATCTGCCAGGATTTCTTCTGTTGGCGGATATTCTACTGGAACGTACTCTATTTTCTTGTATTTATTGATAGACAGGTCGTAGCCATTTTCCCGGATTTCTTCTGCTGGTACAAGGAAGCTCTGGTCAGTGCGCTGGCGGTTTTCTTCTGCCTCCCGGTTATGGTAGCGGGCAATAATGTCCGGAATATCATTTTCCTCAACAGGATTACGTTTATCGTCCAGGCTGAAGCCATCTGCCTGCATGTCATAGAACCATACCTTGTTGGTACCGCCAGCATTGGTTTTGGTAAATATCAGCACAGCTGTAGACACTCCTGCATAAGGCTTAAATACACCTGATGGCATGGAAATAACAGCCTGCAGCTGCTGGTTATCCACCAGCTCCTGACGGATAGCCTTATGAGCCTTGGATGCGCCGAAGAGTACGCCATCAGGCACGATGCAGGCACAGCGGCCGCCCTTTTGCAGCATACGGATAAACAGAGCTAAAAATAGCAGCTCTGTTTTTTTCGTACTGGTAACAGCCTTCAAATCATCATTAATGCTTTCAGCATCAATAGTGCCCTTAAATGGCGGATTGGCCAGGCACAGAGTATACTTATCCTTTATCTGGTTCTGCTTGGAAACACTGTCCATATAGTCAATATGCGGATTGGTAATGGAGTGCAGCATGAGATTCATGGCAGAGATGCGCAGCATGGTTCTGTCCATATCAAAGCCGGAGAAACCTTCTGCCGCAAAGCGGTTTCTCTGTTCATCCGTCATGTTATTATCGTAGTGGCTTCTAATATACTCTGCCGCAGAAACCAAAAATCCGGCCGTGCCGCATGAGGGATCGCATATCAGGTCCTCGGGATTGGGCTTCATCAGCTGTACCATCATATTGCGTATCTGCAATGGTGTACGGAACTGGCCATTTCTGCCAGCAGTAGACAGCTTCCCCAGCATGTACTCATAGAGATCCCCCTGCACATCCTTGTTCTCCAGGTCATGCTGGAACAAATCCTCAATGCCTGTGACCACCTTCTGCAGCAGCTGCGGGGTCGGTATCAGGAACATGGCATCCCCCATATACCGGGCAAAGGAAGTCTCCTCATGACTGCTAACCGCATCCCCTGCAGCTTCTATCACATCACCCTGAGGGCTGATATCTGGCAAAACGCCATTTTTCATAGCCTTGATAGCAGGGAACACCCGCTGGCCGATAATCTGGAACATCTCCCTGGCATCCTTATTAATGAAGTGACTCCAGCGCATGGACTGGCCCATTTCACTTTGCGGGAAAATATGCTCTACCGGAATTCCCATATTCGCCAGGCCATCACTTTCCGTCTCCTTCTCATCCAGACTGCGGATAAACATC
>JAFPCE010000249.1 GCA_017390245.1 Selenomonadaceae bacterium | reverse complement strand
ACATGGTTTTTATTCTTACGTCTCTTGAGAATCAATGGCAGGTGGAACATACTTATTGGCAGAAGGCCCTTGCGAATCCAGTTATACAACGTTTTCACACAGGGTACATTTGTCTAAGTGTCCAATTTCATTTTACAATAAACCAAGGAAAAATTTTTCCGTCACTACAAAAGCGGTTCTCACACTAGACTGTGAAAACCGCTTTTTCTTATTCTATAAATTAAATTTAATCCTCTGGGAAGAAATCTGCCAGAGCCTTTTTATCCTCTGGCTTCCCCAGATATGTACCGATGATAAACAGTATCAGAGATACGCTGATACCTATAACTATCTGATGCAGTCCCATGATTTTAAAGCCTAACCCCTGGGCTAAGCAGTAAAGCACAGTACCGCCTATCATGGACATTAAAGCACCGGTACGGTTGGCCCTAGGCCAGTATAGTCCCAGCAGCAATGTCCAGAAAAATGCTGTCTCCAGGCCCCCAAAGGCAAACATATTAATAAGCCAGATGAGGCTTGGTGGTGTCAATGCCACCATAAACACAATAAAGCCAATAGCTGCAGTAGCCAGCATGGATAATACTCTCAAATGAGTATCATCAGGCGTATTGCCCTTCCGCTCCTGGCGATGCAGGTAAATATCCTTGATAATAGCAGAAGACCCTACCAGAAGCAGGCTGCTGATAGTAGAAATACTTGCTGCCAATGGGCCAATAATAGCAAAGCTGGCCAGAGTCGGATTCATAACCGTAACTACAGTTCGAGGAATAATATTGTCTGAACCGCCATAGCTGGTAAGCTCACCGGTTAAAACACCCTGAGACATGATGCCTACCAGGTTGACGCCAATATTCATAAAGCCGATAACAAAAGTACCAATCAGCATAGCTCTTACCATGCTTCTGTTATCCTTAAAGGCCATTCCTCTCACCACAGACTGTGGCAGAGCAATGGTACAGATGCCTACCAGAATCCACTGGGTTAAGTACAAACCATAAGGCATCTTGCCACCGGATAATGGTTCCAGCATTTCTGGATGCCTTGCCTCAATGCCAGCCACGATATTCTCATAGCCGCCGCCAGCCTGCAGTACAAAATATACTAAAAGGGCAATGCCCAGCATCATCATGACAGCGCAGCAGGTATCTGTAATGGCAACAGCCCTGAAGCCGCCAATAGTTGTATAAACTACCACCATGAGGCCAAACAGCACCAGGCCTGTAACATAGCTGTAGCCTGTTACCGCCTCAAAAAGCTTAGCCCCGCCTACAAACTGGGCCACCATAGTAGCACCAAAGAACAGCACAATGATAAAAGCTGAAATCTCAGCCAGTACGTTAGAATTATAGCGGTGACGAATTATATCTATAACTGTAACCGCATTAAACTTACGGGCCAGCACCGCTACCCGCTTGCCAAAAATGCCCAGCACCAGGAATACTGCCGTTACCTGCACTACCGCCATATAGACCCAGCCAAAGCCCACGCTCCAGGCCACGCCAGGCCCGCCTACAAAGGAGCTGACAGAGCTGTAGGTGGCTACTGTAGTCATAGCCAGCACAAAGCCTCCCAGGTCACGGTT
>JAFPCE010000248.1 GCA_017390245.1 Selenomonadaceae bacterium | reverse complement strand
TGACTCATTTTGATTCTTGCCTCTTACAGTAAAGGGATTTTTGCTGTTTATAAAGTTGTGGCAGTTGGTTGTTTATTATAGATACTTAGAAAGGCATCCTGCAACACTTTAGAAAAATTAATATTATTTGCTTCAGCAAATGTGTTTAGCCAAGCGGGAATAGTTAAATTCTTGCGGACAGCTTTTTCGCCATATTTTTCAGCATAGGCATCCATATCAAGCATAAGCAAGTTTACAAAACCACCCGGCTTTTCGTCAGCTTTTACATCTTCCAGCTTACTGGATGGGGGGATAGGGCGCCCTTCTTCAATTTCGTCCAACACCCAGCCAGAGGCTGCATCAATGCCCATTTCGATAGCTTCTTGCAAACTTCTTCCTTCACTCACACAGCCTGGTAAATCAGGCACTACAACTGTAAAACCAGTAAGTTCTTCACACGGATAGAAGCAAGCAGGATACAATAGTTTTTCCATACTAAAACCTCCTAGTCAATATACAGAGAAAGTGGATGGGCTACTTGAGCCCCGCCTGATTCATGATGGATTTAACAGTGCCTTTATCTATGTCACCATTATGATATGGAATTGTAACCTTACCTAGTTTTGTTGGGTGCGAGTATTTATAATGTGAACCACGCGCCTTTTCAAAACGCCATCCATCACGAAGCAAGATTTTTTCGATTTCTTTAAATCTCATTTCTCTCACCTCTCAAGTATATTATACTTATTATGCGTATCGGCGTCAAGCGCATTATGCGTATTATATTTTCAAAGATGCAGGTTACAGATTGGTTTTAGGTTTGGTTTGAGCTTGATT
Source organism: Selenomonadaceae bacterium (assembly GCA_017390245.1). Classification (GTDB taxonomy): domain Bacteria; phylum Bacillota; class Negativicutes; order Selenomonadales; family Selenomonadaceae; genus Anaerovibrio. The sequence continues at coordinate 4,957 of JAFPCE010000248.1, read as the reverse complement.
TGGAAAATTACTGGCAAATTGTCTGCAATATGTCTGCATTGACTTTTCGTTATTATAGATATTAATAAAAATAGTTTGCCTAAATATCTATAATTATTCCGGATTTGTGGGGCTTTTATAATTATAAAAAACGGCATAAATCTAAGAAATGTATTAGAATTTAATTAAGAATGGGATTGTTTGTGATTATTTCTTGAAAATGTGAAGTTAAAGCAATATAATTATCTCTTAAAGGTTTTATAACCCTGGGGAGGATTAAAATTGGCAGAAGTTGATATAAGTAATAAAGTAAAAAATCTCATTAAGTTTGGTATCCCAGCCTTGATTCTGATAGCTGTAGCAACAGCCAGTATCGTGTGGTATGTGATGTATGGCTGGGGTGATATGACCGTCAGGGAGGCTATGGTTTCCAGTAACATGGTGGGAGTCAGAACACGTATCTCTGGCAGTGTGGAGGAAATCCTGGTAGAGGATGGCCAGCAGGTAGAGGCTGGTACTGTTATTGCCCGTATGAAGGTTAATGTTACTGAGGAGCAGGTAAAGCAGTTAGAGCAGAATCTGGCTCTTAGCCAGCGGAATCTGGAACAGATAAAAAAGGGCATCACTGTCAGCAAGCCAAGGACTACTATGGCAGCTTCCGGCGGTAGTACATCTCAGGCTGATGTGGCAAGGGCCAAGAGCCGCATGGACAGAATGAACCAGCTTTATGAAATGGGTGCTATCAGCGCTGTGAAGCGTGATGAAGCTGTTGCTGCTTATCAGACAGCACTGGCAGATAGTGCCGTATCCAGCCAGCCAAGTGTCAGCATTGAGACCACTGTACAGCCAGCTAATCCAGATGTCATCAAGCAGGCGGAGCTGCAGGTAAAGCAGGCTCAGGCAGCATTGGCAGCTGCGAAAAACAGCTCTGCGGCTAATGAAATCGTGGCGCCTGTTTCCGGTGTGGTTTACCTGGGAGATTTGGCGGAAGGCGCTGAGCTTAATGCCGGTGATGTGGTAGCCAGGATAGGCAGCTCTGCAGATGTATGGGTAGAGGCATACATAGATGCAGTGCAGTCTGAGAAGCTGCAGTTAGGTGAGATGGTGACATATTACATTGACAGGCAGAAGTATGAGGGCCTGATTACAGATATTGTGATGCCTCAGCAGGAGATGGATCAGAGCAACACTGAAGGCGGCTATGTAAATGAGCATGGCGACAAGGTTGTGGTGAAGATATCTATACCAGATGCCATAGCCCAGACAGTGAAAATCGGGGAAAATGCAGAAGTACGTTTTCCAGCCAAGAAGTAAAGATAAAGTAAAACAGTATAGTAAATGAGTTAAAGGCATTGATACAAGCAGGTTTTGCGCTAGTCAATGCCTTTTTGTTTAGCAGGTTAAAATGTATTCTGTATACACGTAAAAATATGCTAGACATTTATATATGGGTATGCTAATATAATGACTGTAAGAAAACTCCATAACAAAGGCAATGTGGCCGCATGAAAACATAGTATTGTTTTTATGTGGTTTTTTTGTTTTTATTGCCGGAAAATTATTAAGAATTATAAAGAAAAGGTGGTTTTATCATGGAAGAATTATTGTATGTAATTCCTGCCAACTCCGAAAAGTCTGCTATTAAAGACATGCTGACTGCACATCCTGAAATCAAGTTCGTTTCCCTGGTTGGTATCGACCATGCTGGTAACGACACTGATGAGAAGATTCCAATGCGCATCTTCCTGAAGGACATGGATGATTTCTATGCTGGTTCCGCAGTTCAGACTGATGGTTCTTCTGTAGTACTGGCTGGCATTGCAACCCTGAACAATGCAAAGGTTGATATGCCAATTGATCCATCTGTCAACTGGTTTGTAGATTATAACTTTGAGAACTACGATGAGGAGACTGAGAAGCCAGTTGGTACTCTCCGTATTCCAGCTTTCCTGATTCATGAAGGCAAGCGCGTAGATTCCCGTGCTGTATTAAAGGATACCCTGGATGTAGTTAAGAAGGAGCTGCTGGATATTTTCCATACCGCTGGCACTCTTTCCGGCTTAGAGCATATCAATGGTGCTGATGTAGAGGATATCTGCTTTACTTCCGCTACTGAGCTTGAGTTCTGGGTAAAGACTCCTCTTGAGGATGCTAACATCGAGGAGATGTCCGCTTCCCAGGTTATGCAGGAGCAGTACTGGCAGCGTACCCATGGCATTGTCCGCAATGCTCTGGAGCAGGCTGTAGTTCTTTTGGATAAGTATGGCTTAAACGTAGAGATGGGCCATAAGGAAGTTGGCGGCATCAAGGCTCACCTTGATGAGTCCGGCCGCATGGTAAGCGTTTGCGAGCAGATTGAGGTTGACTGGAAGTATGCTGATGCTCTGCAGGCTGCTGATAACGAGCTTCTGGTTCGTACCCTGATTCGTGAAGTATTCCGCATGAACGGCCTGGAGGTTTCCTTCAAGGCTAAGCCTATGATTGGCCTGGCTGGTAATGGTGAGCATACTCACATCGGCATGGGCGCTATCCTCAAGGGTGGCAAGTTCGTTAACCTCTTTGCACCAAAGGATATGAAGGCTGACTTCATGAGTGCTATTGGTTATGGTGCTATCATGGGTCTCTTAAAGAACTATGAGGTTATCAACCCATTCGTTTCCGCAACTAATGACTCCTTGAACCGCTTAAAGCCAGGCTTCGAGGCTCCAGTATGTATTGTTACTTCCCTGGGTCACACTCCTGCAGTTCCATCCCGTAACCGTACCATCTTAGCTGGTCTGGTTCGTGATATTAACAACCCTGCAGCAACCCGCTTTGAGCTCCGTGCCTGCAACCCATATACCAACACTTATCTGGTACTGGCAGCTATTTACTCTGCTGTTCTTGATGGTGTTAAGTATGCATCTACTAAGACTACTGTAGAGCTTTTAGCTGAGCTTTCCAAGGAAGCTGGCGAAGAGGCTGGTTACCTGGAGAAGGATCGTGCATACCGCTCTGAGAAGGATGTATTCGAGGATTACACTGAGGAAGAGCGTAACCGTCTCTTTGGCTTAAAAGGAGACAATTTTTCCATAATCAATTCTTTCTCTCAATTTCTCTAAGGTTATCCATCTTCTTTTTCTCAAGAAAATCATATACTCCACCAAGATGTTCTATAACCCTTTTGTTAGAGAACTCATAAACTTTTGAAACCAGACCGTCAAGGAAATCGCGGTCGTGCGAAACAACAATAAGTGTACCGTCAAAGTTTATCAGTGCCTCTTTAAGTATATCTTTGGTCTTAAGGTCCAAATGGTTTGTAGGCTCATCCAGAATAAGCATATTCACAGGTTCAAGCAACAATTTTATCATTGCCAATCTTGTCCTTTCTCCTCCCGACAGCACTTTTACCATCTTCTCTGAATCATCCCTTCCAAACATGAAGGCACCAAGAATGTCCCTCAATTTTGTGCGGATATCCCCTACTGCAACATCATCTATTGTCTTGAAAACTGTCTTCTCCTCATCCAATAGAGATGCCTCATTCTGGGCAAAATAGCCAATCTTTAGATTGTGTCCCAGAGCAAGTTCTCCGGTAAAGTCAATCTCACCCATTATTGCCTTTACCATAGTTGATTTACCCTCTCCGTTCTTGCCCACAAAAGCAACCTTGTCACCACGCTCAATGGTAATTGAAGCATTGCTGAACACATTGTGTTCTCCGTATGATTTTGAAAGCTCGTGTGTTACAACCGGATACGAACCGGAACGTGGCGCAGGGGGAAATCTCAGGTTCAAAGCGCTCCTGTCCTCGGGATCTACCTCCAGAATCTCCAGTTTCTCAAGCATTCTCACCCTGCTCTGCACCTGGTTAGTCTTGGAATATGTACCTTTGAATCTCTCTATAAAATCTTTTGTTTCCGCAATCATCTTCTGCTGGTTGTCATATGCAGCCTGCTGTTGCTGTCTACGCTCTGCCCTAAGCTCAAGATATTTGGAGTAATTTACCTTGTAATCATAAATCTTGCCCATTGTAATCTCAATGGTACGGGTAGTTATATGGTCTACGAACGCCTTGTCGTGTGAAATTACCATAACGGAGTTTGCACTGTTAATGATAAAATCTTCCAGCCATTCAATAGATTCAATGTCAAGATGGTTGGTAGGCTCATCCAACAGCAGCAAGGTTGGTTTCTGCAAAAGTATCTTTGCAAGCTCAATCCTCATTCTCCAACCACCTGAAAACTCGGAAGTCTGACGGCTAAGGTCACTTCTTACAAAGCCCAATCCCATAAGGGTACGCTCCACATCCTCCTGATAGTTTGTAAGGTCTATCCTGTAAAATTTCTCCGAGAGGGCTGTAACTTTCTCTATGAGCCCCATATACTCATCACTGTCATAATCTGTACGTGTGGTAAGCTCATTGTTTATCTGCTCTATCTCCCTCTCAATCTCAAACAGATGTTCAAATGCAAGACAGGCCTCCTCAAATACTGTCCGCCCGTTCTCCACCATAAGATGCTGTGGCAGATATCCTATCTTGCCTCCGTCGGTTACAGTTACCTTGCCCCTGTTTGGAGTCTTCACTCCAGCCAGGATCTTGAGCATTGTTGATTTACCTGCACCGTTCTTGCCCATAAGGGCAATACGGTCCTTGTCATTTATAACAAATGAAATATCTTTAAACAGCGTTGTACCACTGAATTCTACCGTCAATCCGTCTACTGAAACCATTTATATGTAAATAATGTTTAGTTAAAAATCTCAAAAGTAAATTTCACACCCACCTCATTCATCCTGTTCATCTGTCCACCCCAAAAAATTCCCAGATTGAACAGATATGTTCCAATTCCGTATCCCATCTCTATATAGGGCTTCATTGTATTTGCAAAAAGGACGTTGCAATACAATTTTTCACGTGTAATATATTTCACATTCCTGAATATGGACGGAACCAGGATGAGTGGTGCATCATAGCGTACATTTATCCTGAAATATT
>JAFPCE010000247.1 GCA_017390245.1 Selenomonadaceae bacterium | reverse complement strand
GATGACATCACCATTTACCGGCCTGATGCCCCCTAAGCCCTTCAATCCTGTCCCCCGCAGCAAATGCAAAAGCACCGTTTCTGCCTGATCATCCTTGTGATGGGCTGTAGCTATTACCGCTTTAGGAAATCTGCTGCAGATATCCCGCAGGAAACTGTAACGGCATTCTCTGGCCGCCATTTCTACAGAAATCCCCTTTTCCCTGGCCACCGCCGGCACATCAGCACTGCCCAGGAAAAAATCTATATTATGCTGCTGGCAGAAATTTCCCACAAAGCGGGCATCTTCCAGAGATTCTTCTCCCCTGATGCCATGCTCAAAGTGGGCAGCCACCACATGAAGCTGCAGCTGCTTTTGTATTTTTGCAAGTATGTGCAAAAGTGCCAGGGAGTCAATGCCACCGCTGCAGGCTGTCACCACTGTAGTGCCAGCATCAGCCAGGGCATATCTCTGCCAATAGCTCTGCACCTGCTGTAACAAATCCATCTTTTCACCATTAAACAATCTGAAAAAAATAAAAGCCATCATATTTATGAGGCTAACCTCAATTATACGAAAAAAAATATCACCTTGCAATAAATTGCCGGTGAACTGCTTGTTTAAATCATTTTCTTTTCGCCTGTGCATAAAAACATTCTGCTTGTGTATAAAAACATTCTGCCTGTGCATAAAAATATTCTGTCTGTACATAAAAATAGCAGGAGACCAGCTCCTGCTACTAATGTACAGATTATCTTCTGCGGCTGCCGCCACCACGGCCGCCACGCTTGCTTTCAGTCTTGCGGTTTAAATCAGTGAGACGGTCATCGCTGTCCTTTAAGAACTTGGAAAGCTTATCCTCAAAGGAAGCATTGCCGCTATTATAGCTGCGTCCGCCGCCATTGCTAAAACCACGGCTGGCAAAAAGAGGCTCACCATTAGACTGTCTGAAATTATCATTATTGCGCTGAGGTCTTGGAGTAAACTGTCTCTGCTCACGGCGAGGCTGCTCCTCAGGCTTCTTTTCCTGTGCCTGCTTTACAGAAAGGCCAATCTTACCCTTTTCATCAATAGATAAAACCTTAACCTTAACCTTGTCCTGTTCCTTTAAGAAGTCCTTGACGTCATTTACGTAAACATCTGCTACCTCAGAAATATGAACCAGTCCAACCTTATTTTCAGGTAAACTAATAAACGCACCGAAATTAGTAATACCGCTAACTACACCCTCAACAATACTGCCGACTTCTAAAGACAAAATACTTCCTCCTCAAATAATACTACGAGGGTAATTATAACCTTGATAAGCAATAGGTGTCAAGCTATGAAGCTATTTATCCTGACTGTAAATATATGGCATTTCACCCTGTTTTGTCATGCCCAGATTTTCCCGGGCCAGCTTCTCAATATAGCTGTCATCCATCAGCTTTTCATTTTCTGCCTTCAGAGCCTCATTATGGGCCTTCACTTCATCCAGGCGCTGCTGTGCCTGGGTAATATCCTCTGCCAGATCGTTTTTCAGCATCTGCTGTTTTCCCAGATGCCAGCAGGATATGACCATAATAATGATAATGGCAATGCGGAACCACTTAATCTGCCGGGTTCCCTGCCTTTTCCTTGGGTCTCTGCTGCTGCTGAAGCTTTTGCTTCTCTCTATATTTTCCTGCTGCTTTTTTATTTCTGCCACAAGTTTTCCCTCTCTATAATAATAATCAGCCAACCTGATACTCCTCAGGCCTCACTCCACTGATAGTAATCCGTACTGGCAATGCGCCTGTACACAGAGCTGCATTCCTCACAGGCAAAATGCGGTACTGTATCCGACATATCAGCCCTGCCGTTGACAATCTTCACAGCTCCCGCCTCTACAAAATGCATGTCAGCACCGCAGCGTGGGCACTCACAGATGCCCTTAGTATCAGCCTTCAGCTGCATTGGCATTAAATCACCAGTCTTTTTCACAGCACGCTTTTTCCGCTGCTCCTCTGGTGGCAAATCAAACACCTCAAAAAGTCCGGAAGAAAGCAGCTCCCGGTAAAAGGATTTGCATTCATAGCAAACGTAACGGGGCTTCACATTCTCATAATCCACCTGGCCATTAACCACACGAACCTGGCCGCCATCTACAAAGGTTAAATCCCCATTGCAGACAGGGCAGCTGCATATACCTTTAGCATTTTTCTTTAAAGCCACTACTGGATTGCTGTCATTTTTCTTTTGCTTAGTTTTTTTCCCAGCATCACGGTTATGTCCTTTAGCATGCTTTTCCTCAGATTTATGAGCTTTTTTATACTCATCGTATTCTGCCTGGTCTAAATCAAAAATGTCATAAAAGTCTGTATTCAATAATTCACGATAATATTTTTTGCATTTATAGCAGATATAACGTGGCTTGACATTATCGTAATCAACCTTGCCGTTAACTACACGCACCTGGCCGCCATCAGCAAATGTCAATGCTTCTGAACAGGCCGGACACTTATACCTGCCGTCTGCCGTTTTAGCTAATTTACTTACCGACACACGGATCACTCCATTACCACATTGATATATTACCTTTAATATTCAAAATTAAAATTTCTCTAAAAGACATTTAATTCTGAACCAAATTACCTATATACATTATATCATTTTATGCAATTAGTTGCATTTATATTTAGTAAAATATTTTGCACTGCTTCAGGCTTAGAGTTTTTTGCTGCACAAGCTGCCATTTCCCGCAGAGTCTCTGGTTCTGCCAGCAATTCCTGCAAAACACTGGCCAGATTATCCCCGGCATGGAGCCACACTGCCGCACCGCAGCTGGACATATAGCGGGCATTATCAGTCTCTGGCCCTGGGATAGGCTCATGCAGTACCATAGGCAGATGCATGGTCATGGCTTCAGTCAGCGTCAGTGCCCCTGGCTTGGTAATCAAGATATCTGCTGATGCCATCAGCTCCCTGACCTCATTGGTATAGCCAAAGATATGTATCCTGTGGTGGGAGCTTTTAGCATATTGCTGAGCCTGCTGCAGCAGTTCTTTGTTATGGCCTGCTACCACCAGCAGCTGAATGGTATCCTGCAGGCTTTCTATCTGCTCCAGAGCCCGCTCCATGCCGCCAAGCCCCAGGCCGCCGCCCATCATCAGCACTGCTGGCACGTTTTTTTCCAGCTGGAAATTCCGCTGGCATTCGCTGCGGTCAGGCCTTATTAAGAACTGCTGGTTAACAGGGATACCAGTAACATGCACCTTTTCCCCATCAATGCCGTCATTTATCAGCTGTTTTTTCATAGAATCACAAGCTACAAAATACATATTCATGTTGTGGCACACCCACATCTGATGCACGGAATAATCAGTGATGACTGCTACAGCCAGGAAATCCTTGCGCCAGCTGGCCGGCAAATGGGAAACAGCCTCTGCAGGAAAGGGATGTGTACAGATAATCACATCCGGCCTGTAGCTTTTTATCAATCTCTTAATGGACCTGGCCATGGCTTTGGCCATTACCATCTGGATAAAGCCGCCCTTTTTCTTGCCTGCTGTAAACTGGTACATAAATTCATACAGATTAGGTACAAAAAATAACATATTCAGATAAGCAGATTTCATGAAGGCATTTACAGCCGAGATATCCCAGCGCATAAAATCCACAATATCCACCTGTGCTTCTGGCTGGCTATTCACGATGCCATCTGCAATTGCTTTAGCAGCCTTCTCATGGCCAGAGCCAACAGAAGCTGTAACCAGCAAATACCTTTTCCCCATAATATCTCCTAAAAATTCACATCTACATACTCTCTAAATAAATGCTATTATACCACAATCTTGTTAACAATATGCAAACTCTAGGCAGTAATACCTCCATCCACGCTCCAGACAGTGCCATTGACAAAGCTGGCTTTATCGCTGGCCAGAAAGGCTATGACCTCGGCCACCTCCTGGGCTGTGGCTATACGGCCAGCTGGATAGACTGAGGCCATTTCCTGCAGTGCCTGCTCTCTGTCCGGATACTGCTGCAGCTGTTTTTCTGTCAGAGGTGTCAGCACATCCCCCGGACATACTGCATTTATCCTGATACCATAGCCAGCCAGCTCCAGTGCCATGGCCCTGGTAAACATATTAACTGCCCCCTTGGTGGCACAATAAAGGCTGCAAAGGTAATTGCCATGGACACCTGCATCAGAGGAAACATTGACTATGCTGCCGCTGCGCTGTTTTTCCATATAGCTGGATGCATACTTTGTCATAAAGCAGGTTCCCTTCAGATTGGTATCCACCATAGCTGCAAAATCAGCTTCTGTCATATCTGCCAGGGCCTGCTCCCAGTATACCCCTGCAGAATTAACCAGAATATCTATCTTCCCGCCCCAGTTTGCAGCTTCCTCCGTCACTCTCTGGCAGTCTGCTGGAACAGACACATCTCCCTGGAAAAATTTCACTTTATCAGCACAATCCGGCTGCAGCTGCTGCAGGTACTGCACTGCTTCCCGTCCTCTGTCTGCATTTCTTCCCATTAAAGCCACCCTGCAGCCATTTGCCAGAAAAATCTCTGCTGCAGCCAGGCCAATGCCAGAGGTGCCCCCTGTAATCAATGCTGTTTTTGTCATACTACTGCTGCCCAACATGCTTCTCCTTTTAAAACAAATAAGTCCGTATATAATAAAAAGGCTCTCCTTGGTTTTCACCAGGGACAGCCCTTTCCTAAAAATGCTTAATTATTTCTTACCCTTTTTCTTGCCGCCCTTAGCAGGTGCTGCTACTTTAGGATTAACAGCATCCTTCAAAGCCTTACCAGCCTTGAATGCAGGATTCTTAGAAGCTGGAATCTGGATCTCTTTGCCAGTTCTAGGGTTGCGGCCAACACGAGCTGCACGCTCCTTAACCTCGAAAGTACCAAAGCCAATCATCTGTACCTTGTCACCAGCTACGAGAGCTTCCTGAACGCTTTCAAAAAGACCATTTACTGCCTTCTCTGCATCCTTCTTGGTGATGCCTGCCTTTTCAGCAACCTTAGCAATCAACTCAGACTTATTCATGATTTTTCCTCCCCTTAAATAGGTTTCTTCTTTTGCATCATTCGCCTAAAGTTAGCAAATCCAATTGCAATTGAGTACAATATACCACACTAATTAGTATTTTGCAAAATTTCTTGCTATTATTTTGATTTTTTTTTATTTTTATGACTTTTTGGCTATATCCCAATACTCATCTAGCTGTTTTAAGGTAAAATCAGCCCAGTTTCCACCTTTTTTGTTGACCTGCTGCTCCACATAGGTAAACCTTTTTTTGAATTTTTTATTGGTTTCTATTAAAGCTATTTCTGCATCCACATGCATAAATCTTGCCAAGTTAACTACTGTAAAAAGCACATCACCTAATTCTTCCTCAATGTGTTTTTTATTGTCCTCTGCAACAGCTTCCTGCAGCTCCTTTACTTCCTCCTGCAGCTTTGCCCAGACAGGCTCTATTTTATCCCAGTCAAAGCCCACCTTAGCAGCCTTATGCTGCAGCTTCTGTGCGCTCATAAGGGCTGGCAGGCCCATTGGCACACCATCCAGCTTAGACTTGCGCTCCTTTTTTTCCTCCTGCTTGACAGCTTCCCAGCTTAAAAGAGCTGCCCCTGCATCACTGGCCTGCACCTGTCCAAAAACATGAGGATGGCGGCGTACCAGCTTGGCTACAGTGCCGTCAATAACATCCTGCATGGAAAAGTTTCCTGCTTCTTCTGCCATACGGGCATGGAAAACCACCTGCATCAAAAGGTCTCCCAGCTCCTCACACAAAAGGTCACTGTTCTCCAGGTCAATAGCTTCCACTACCTCATAGGTTTCCTCAATGAGATTTTTCCTGATGCTTTCATGAGTCTGGGCTATATCCCATGGGCATCCCCCTGGCTCACGGAGGGTACGGATAATATCCTGCAAGGGCTGGATATCAAAGGTTTTCTGGCGCTGATATGGCTTAATATACAGGCTGGTTAAATAATCTATATCATCCTGGCGGTCCAGCTCATACAGAGGAATCTCCCGGATGCTCTCCTCCGCCATGCCCAGTCTGTGAATATAGGTTACAGGATACTCATCAGGCAGTACCTCCATAAGGCTCAGCTTGGTGTCAGAGGCAATCTGCTGGCTATATACCTGGGTGACTACTATACCTGTTGGCATGTCCACTGGCAGCTGGTCAAAATCCTCAGCATCGATAATGGTCAAGCCAGCAATAGGGTCAATGCCCAGCTTGCCATAGAGCACCTCCACGAAGCTCATGCCTGGCAGAATCTCCAATGTTACATCAGTGCCCTGCACCTTTTCCCGCAGCAGCACCACCGTGCGCTCTGCCACCATAGGGCTGCCTGGAACAGCGTAGACCAGATCTAGACCAGACTGTGCTTTCTTTATGAGGTCATCTGCAATGGCATTATAAAGCTGTTCAAAGCTCTCTGCCTGCTCATAAAAATCATCATAGGTTTCAAACTCCACACCCCGTCTGGCTATTTCTGCCACAGTAGGATGTTTTTTTGTCCGCAGATAGATATGCTGCCCTTTTTCCAGCAGCTGCCAGCACTCCATGGTAATATAACCAAACTCCCCCGGTCCTAAGCCAATAACCTTGATACTGCCCATTATCTTTTCCTTTCTCCCTGTCATGTTACAGCCACTAGGATATTATTATGCAGCTGCCAGATCCTGCAGCAGCTGTAAAACAAATTTATGAATTGGCTGCTTCTTCAGTTTCTTCAAATCTATACGCATCATCATGGTATCAGGCATCATTCTGACACCCTTCCCCAGCTTCGCCAGTACTGCCATGATATTCTCTGTCTTAACCTTTGGCTTTTTCTGGAAATAAATCTCCAAGAAAAGGGGTCCCTGGACTATTTTTTCCACGCTGATATCCCTGGCGAAATTCCTGATTCTGGCAATATCCAGCAGTCTTTCCACCTGTGGTGTTGGTTCACCAAAGCGGTCAATAAGCTCATCGGTAATCTTGTCCAGCTGCTTGTTGGTTCTGACAGCTGCTATACGCTGGTAAATCTCAATCTTGTGCATGGCATCACCAATGTAATCACCGTCTAAGTATGCCTCCACCTGCAGCTTAATTACAGGCTCTGGTATAACCTCTACTGGCTTGCCAGTTTTGATGCTCTGCATAGCATCCTCAATAAGACGGCAATACATTTCAAAGCCTACGCTGGCAATATGTCCATGCTGCTGAGAACCCAGCAGATTGCCTGCACCGCGGATTTCCAGATCACGCATGGCTATTTTAAAGCCAGCACCTAATTCTGCAAATTCCTTAATAGCCTGGAGACGCTTTTCCGCCACCTCGCTGAGGACCTTGTTTTCCCGGTACAGCAGGTAGGCATAGGCCAGATTGTGAGACCTGCCTACTCGGCCACGCATCTGGTACAGCTGGGCCAGGCCAAATTTATCCGCATCGTAAATAATAATGGTATTGGCATTTAAAATATTCAAGCCGCTTTCAATAATGCTGGTAGCCAGCAATATATCGTATTTACCCTCATAGAACTCCACCATGACGCGTTCTAGCTGTGCTTCTGGCATCTGCCCGTGAGCAATGCCTACCACCGCATCAGGGATTATCTGCTCTAAGTGATAACGCATCTGTTCAATGGAATCTACACGGTTGTATACGAAATATACCTGTCCCCCGCGCTTCATTTCCCTGTGGACAGCATTGCGGATGATGTTATTGCTGTTTTCCACCACATAGGTCTGCACTGGAAATCTCTCCTGTGGCGCAGATTCTATGATGCTGATATCCCTGGCTCCAGCCAGAGACATGTGCAAGGTACGGGGAATAGGCGTAGCACTTAATGTCAGCACGTCAATGCCCACGGCTATATGCTTGATTTTTTCCTTCTGCTTTACACCGAAGCGCTGCTCCTCATCCACAATCAAGAGGCCCAGGTTCTTGAATTTAACCCTGTTCTGATTTAACAGGGCATGGGTGCCGATTAAAATATCCACCTGGCCTTCCGCAGTGCGGTCCAGCGTATTTTTCTGCTCCTTGGAGGTACGGAAACGGTTCAGCACATCTATGGTAACCGCAAAATTTCTAAAGCGCTCCTCAAAGGTCTGGTAATGCTGCTGGGCCAGCACTGTAGTAGGCACCAAAACAGCTACCTGCTTGCCCCCCATAACAGCCTTAAAGGCCGCCCTGACAGCCACCTCTGTCTTGCCAAAGCCCACATCACCGCACAGCAGGCGGTCCATAGGCTGGCTGCTCTCCATATCCTTTTTAATGTCCTCTATAGCTGCCAGCTGATCTGGCGTCTCCTCATAAGGAAAGGCCTCTTCAAACTCCTGCTGCCAGACAGTATCCTCGCCATAAGCAAAGCCCTCTGTCTTTTTTCTGGTAGCATAAAGCTTTATCAGCTCCTCTGCTATATCCTCAGCAGCCTTTTTGGCCTTTGCCTTGGTTTTAGCCCAGGAAGCACTGCCCATGCGGTGCAGCCGTGGCACCTCACCTTCAGAGCCAATATATTTCTGCAGCAGCCCTACCTGGTCCGTAGGCACGTGCAGCCTGTCCTCGCCGCCGTACTGGATATTGAGGTAATCCCTTTTAATGCCTTCGATTTCAATGGTCTCTACTCCCAGGTATTTACCGATGCCGTGCTCACTATGCACTACGTAGTCACCCACATTGATTTCCCGGAAGTGGCTGATGCGCTCATCCTTGCTGACACGGCTTAAACGCTTTTTCTGCCGTCCTAAAATATCTTTTTCAGTCAGCAAAACAAGCCCTGCTCCTGGCAATTCAAAGCCATTCAGCAGAGCTCCCTGTACCAGGGTAACACGCCCTGGCTTTAAGTCATCCCTGATATCTCCTTCCACTGCTGGCAGACTGTGCTTAGCCAGTGTCTCCCGCATGGAAGCTCTTTTGATATTGTCTCCTAAGGTCACCAGTACCTTCTGGCTGGTAGCCAGCCAGTCCTGAACGTCTGATGCCAGCATATCCATCTGCTTCTGATAAGAGGCAGCACCGCTGACCTTAACGCTGATAATCTGGCTGAGGCCGTCATTGTGCAGATTATGCAGCAGCAGTGCCAGGTAAAACAAATTGAATTTCCCCAGCTCTGCCAGTACCTCTTCCCAGGAAAACAGCTTGCCCTTATCCTCTGGATTTTCCTTAAAAAGCCTCAGGCATTCTTCTCTGGTTTTCAGTGGTTCATCTAGAAATACACAGGATTTCTCTGGCAGAAAATCCACAAACATTTTGTTGTGGCTTTTTTCTGCTACACCCCCAAAAGGCATGATGGTAATAGCATCTACCTTATTTACAGACAGCTGGGTAGCCAGATTAAACTGGCGGATGGTATCTATTTCATCATCAAAAAACTCAATGCGGTATGGCTCACTGCTGTTTAGTGGAAATACATCCACCAGACCGCCTCTGACACTGAAGTCACCGGCCATTTCCACCTGGTCAGTACGCTCATACCCCAGCTTTACCAGCTTATCCAGCAGTTCCTCACGCTGAATGACGGTGCCCACCTGCAGCTGCAGCTGCAATCTCTGGTAAGCAGCCTTGCTGATACCCTTTTGTACTGCAGCCTGTACAGTGGCCAGTACTATCACCGGTTCACCGCTGAGAAGTTTTCCCAGCACCTTCATGCGCATAGCCATGCGCTGCAGGCCTTTGGCTGCTGCAGTAAAATCTGCCATATCCAGTACAGGCAGCTCCATTATTTCAGACTGTGGCAAAAGCTCCTGCAGATCCTCTTTCCACTCTGACAGCTCCTGCTGATTGTGAGTGATGATGACCACAGCCTTGGCTTCCCGCTGATAACAGCTGGCCAGGGCAGCATGCTTAGCTGTACCAGCCATGCCATAAACGAAATATGAGCCCCTTGTCCTCTGGTAATTTTTTGCCATTTCCAGGATGGCATTATCCTCTAGCATTGCTTTTAGCAAAGCCTGCATCTAATCATTCCCTCTATAACTAAAAGAAATAAAAACTTAACCTAACAAATTGTGCTTCAAGGCATAATCCACCAGCTCAGACTTCTGGGTACAGCCCAGCTTCTGCATTAAGCGGGTCTTATAGGTAGATACAGTCTTGATGGAAATATACAGCTTCTCCGCAATAACTGACAGGGAATAGCCGTGCACCAGCAGAGCCAGTACCTCCCGTTCACGCTTGGAAAGCTCCACCAGCTCCGGTGGTTCATTAATCAGGCTGTCAATCAGCACATAAGCATCCCTTGCACCTAAATAGCGCTCTCCAGCTGCTACAGTATGAATAGCCTGAAACAGCTCTGAATCCACAGAATCCTTGCACAGATACCCGTCTGCGCCCTGCAGCATAACCTCTTTAATGTACTGCTGCTCACTGTACATAGTCAGAATTAAAACCTTTACAGGATAATTGCGCTTGCGGATTTCCATCAGGCACTCCATGCCCCCCATGCCTGGCATGGACAAATCCAGCAGCACTAAATCTACTGCTATGTTTTCCAGCTTTTCCAGTGCCTCCTTGCCATCAGAAGCCTCAGCCACCACCTGAAAATCAGGCTGTGAGGAAATCAGTAATTTCATTCCTGTTCTTAATACCCTGTGATCATCAACCAGGAGAATTCTAAGATTTTTCTTCATGGTCTATCTCCACTCCCTCTTCTTCCACTGCTATTGGCAGGCTGATGGCAATTTCAGTGCCATGCCCCCTGGTAGTATCCAGGCTGAACCGTCCCTTTAACAGCTCTGTACGTTCCTGCATACTTACCAGCCCCAGATGTCTGTTCAGTCTTGCCTGCTTTGCATCCTGCTCAGTAAAACCTACACCGTCATCACGGACAGTCAGGTGTACATTCTTATCATCCATAACCAGCTTAATATCAACCTTTTTGGCCCTGGCATGCTTTAATATATTGCCTATACATTCCTGCAGGGTACGGTAGCACATCAAGGCCACAGGCTTCGCCAGCTGGCTTAAATTCCCCAGTATCTCTAATTTAAATTCAATCTCCGGGTTACTCTTTTTGATTGGGTCTAAATACTTTTCTATAGCTACAGCCAGACCTAAATCCTCCAGCAGCGGCGGATGCAAATCCACTGCAATCTGGCGGATGCTGCCTAAAGTGCTGGCTGTTAATTCACGGATTTCAAACAGCATCTCCCTCTGCTCATCAGTATAAAGCTTATCATGCAATACCCTGAGATAAGTAAGAATAGATGCCATAGACTGGCTGCTTTCATCGTGCAGCTCCCGGGAAATACGGCGGCGCTCATCCTCACGGGCTGAAAACAGCTGGTTTATGAGCCAGGCTCTGTCCTTTTCCTTTTGCTGCAACGCCTTTACCAGCCTGTCATTTTCATCAACGGTTTCCCTGAGGCCCTTGGACATATTGTTAAAGGTAGAGGCCAGCTGCCCGATTTCATCACTGGAATTTACAGGCACCTGAATACCGTATTTGCCTTTATCAATCTGCTTTACAGCAAATCCCAGCTTGCGGATTGGCCGCAAAAATGACTGGGCATAACGGGTGGCCAGAACAGAAGCTATAACACAGATAAAAAATACTGCCAGTATGGCCTGCAGGCACTTATCCTGCAGCTGTGCCATCATCTGCTTTTCTCCCATGCCCACCCGGACATAGCCAATAACGCCATCTTCAATAGGTACCATAACCTCACGGATTCTGCCCTCACTGCTGGCAAACAGCTGGGAATCTATGCCATGCTCCGAAGACGGCAGTCTCACTGCTGGCAGCCCCTCTGGCAAATCCTGTACAAATGTGGAGGTAAGTACAGCGCCATTAGGATACGAAACTATAATATACCGTACCTGGTCATTGGTTTCCTTGGTTCTGGCCAGACGCTCCTGCATGGAGAATCTGTCATCCAGCAAAATATCATTACCTACAGTTACTGCCAGGGCAGATGCTACCTCCTGACCTGAGCTTATCAGGCTGTCCACCATAGAATCACTGGTGGTTTTCAGCAGCATGCCGCCAATAATCATACCGCAGAAGAAAATAGTACCAACAATGAGAATATTAAATTTGACGTATAATCCCTGATTCTCCATGTTATTCTCCTGCCAGCTTTTCTCTCTGATTGTACTTAGACCTCAGCTCATCATACAGATGTGGCTCTGGTGGCTGAAAGCGTTCTATCATAACACTTTGCATGGCCTTCTCCAGAGCTGGCACCTCACTCATCTGATAGAAAATCTCCTGGAGTCTGCGTTTGGTAGCCTCCGGCAGATCCTTACGCATAACCACAGGACCAGACGGAGCACTCTGAATGGTCTTGATTATCCTGACATTTTTTGTCATTTCAGGATTGGTTTTCTTTGCAAAATCATAAATCTGGCTGTCAATGCCTGCACCGTCTGCCAGCTTGTTAGCCACAGCCCATAGTGATTTATCATGATTGTAGGTATAGAAGCACCGCTGGAAAAATGATTCCGCATTGGTATGGTAATCATCCAGCAGCATATAGTCTATAGCCAGACGTCCTGAATAGCTCAGAGGGTCGGTAAAGGCAAAGGTCTTGCCCCGCAGCTGGGAAAAATCATAAATATCGCTGTCAGCCTGCACGATTAAATAGGCCTGATAAAAGATAGTACCATCAGTCTGTACCATAGCCAGCTGTTCAATTGGTGTCATGCCATG
>JAFPCE010000026.1 GCA_017390245.1 Selenomonadaceae bacterium | reverse complement strand
TATCTATGGAGACATATAATGATGAAGATATCTTCTATATCGCTGACAAGATCAATGCTCGACCAAGAAAACGGTTGAATTACTATTCTCCAGAAGAACTTTTTGAGGCAGAACTAGATACTATTTACGCTATGTGATTTTTAAAAAAATGTTCAATTTAGATTTACAATTGACCAAAGGGCTGGTTCTGCAAAGGCAGTCAATATTGCTTTAATGGGCTGCCTGTCTACATATTACCCGGATATTCCGGAGGAGGCATGGCTGCAGGCTATGGAGGCTGTGGTGCCGGAGAAGTTCCTGGAGTTGAATAAGAAGGCTTTTGCTTTAGGCAGGGCATAAAAAACAGGCGGCATATCAATGATGATATGACGCCTGTTTTTTCGCTACTGTTGCACTATGGTGCGGATTGGGTATGGGATGTTGATGCCTTCCTGGCGGTAGCGGGCGGTGAGGGCTTTGATGAATTCATGCTTCAGGGTGAACTGGTTGGTGAACTGGCTGCAATGGAGGATGATGTCAAAGTCGATGCTGGAGTCGTTAAAGGTGTGGAAGCGGACAGCTGGCTGGTTGCAGATGCTGCCGTCTACCTGCAGCATGATTTCCCTGGCTACGTCCAGGGTTACCTGCTCTACCTGCTCCAGATCGCTGTCATAGGCTACACCGCAGTGGATTTTTATGGCCAAATCTGGCTCTGGCATACAGTAGTTAGTAATGATGGCAGAGGAAATCTGCTTGTTTGGTACGACAATGGCATTGCCAGAAATGGATAGTATTGTGGTGAAGCGCCAGGTTATGTCTTCTACCTTGCCTTCTTCACCAGAGCTTAAGCGGATGTAGTCGCCGATATGAAGCTGGCGGGACATTAAAAGATACAGGCCGGCGCAGATGTTGGCCAGGGTTTCCTGGAGACCAAGGGCTACGGCCATACCGCCAATACCAAGAGCAGTAATAAGAGGTGCAACGGATATGCCCAGAGAGCCTAAAATCAGCAAAATGCCGGCAGAATAGATAAAGATGTTCAGCACATTGTGTAAAAGTGTAGTGCGGGGCAGATGCTCATTGCGGAAGGCGTATACATCTACTGTGCCAGTAACAGCTCTGGCGATTACCTGTATTACAGTCAGCGCCAGTATTACCATAGTCAGGCTGGACAATATGCCGGCAATATAATAGTTAATATCTGTGGAATTTAACAGAAAATAAACTACCGTGCCCATGAACCAGGCTAGAGGCAGTCCCCGCATGGCCTGCAGAATAGCAAGGCGCATGGACATTTCTTCTGGATTCATGTGTTTCTTTAAATAGTAGCTTAAAATTTTATTTAGAATCAGGCCAATCACAAAAGCAGCCGCCATAATACCCAGGGGCAGCAGGGCAGATTCCAGAAATGCCTCCCAGGTAAGCCCCTTAAGGCTGCTGAAAAGCTCGTATATATTAACAGTTGGTGCAGTAGTCATAGCGAATCTCCTTTCCTATACATATATTATAACCGAAATAAAATTTTTATAATAGTACAGGAAGAATACTCATATAAAAAAGGATTTTTTTAATAATGCTAGAATATAAACAACAACATAGAAATTTTTAAACGTATATTTATAGAGGTGATAGTATGGTTATCCGGAGAATGTTTTTAATAGTTTTGGATAGCTTTGGCATTGGTGCAGAACCTGATGCCGGAGCTTTTGGCGATGCTGCTACTGTCAATACTCTGGCCAGCGTGTATGGTACTGGCATATTGCATGTGCCTAATATGCAGAAGCTGGGTCTTTTTAATATTGATGGTGTTACCTGCGGGGAAAAGGCTGCAGAACCACTGGCTTCCTTTGGCCGCATGCAGGAGGCATCTAAAGGCAAGGATACTACTGTAGGTCATTGGGAGATTGCAGGCTTAATCTCAGAAAAACCGCTGCCAACCTACCCAGAGGGATTTCCACCTGAGATTATCCAGCAGCTAGAGGAGGCCTTTGGCAGGAAGGTGCTGTGCAACAAGCCATACTCTGGTACGGAGGTTATTAAGGACTATGGCAGAGAGCACATGGAAACTGGCGCTTTGATAGTGTACACTTCTGCTGACAGTGTGCTGCAGATTGCTGCCCATGAGTCAGTAGTAGCACCAGAGCAGCTTTATGAATATTGCCGCATGGCCAGAAAAATAATGACAGGAGAGCATGGCGTAGGCAGGATTATTGCAAGGCCTTTTGAAGGAGAATATCCAAATTTTGTCCGTACCAGCAGGCGTCATGATTTTTCCATGGAGCCACCGGGAGATACTGTGCTGGATATGATAAAGATGTCTGGCAATTCTGTTATAAGTGTTGGCAAGATTAATGATATATTTGCTGGCAGGGGTATCAGCCAGCATGTGGGCATTGATGGCAATATTGACGGCATGAATAAGACACTGGAATTTCAGGCCAAGAAATTTTATGGTTTGTGCTTTGTAAATCTGGTGGATTTTGATATGAAATATGGCCATCGCCGTGATGCAAAGGGCTATGCCCAGGCTCTCAATGATTTTGATAAGCAGCTGGGGCAGTTTCTGGATAATATGCAGCGGGAGGATATACTGATTATCACTGCTGACCATGGCTGTGATCCCAAGGGTGCCGGTACTGACCATACCAGAGAGTATGTGCCTATGCTGGCCTATGGCCAGAGCATCAAGCCAGGTGTAAACCTGGGCACGAGACATAGCTTTGCTGATATAGCAGCCACTTTGGCTGCAGCCATCAGATTGCCATATCGCTGCAAGGGCGGCACCAGCTTCTGGAGTGACATTAAGGCGTAAGATGTAAATGCCACAGGCTCTGGCATTTTATTGAGGATTAAATAGTACAGATAATTCTATAGGTGGTGAGGAATATGAATGCAAGACCAGCACTAAAGGAAATTTCAAAATCAGTGGTGGAGGCTTATAAAAAGGTATACCAGAATGCACTGGTGAGAGTGTATTTATATGGTTCATATTCCCGGGGGGAGGAATCCTCAGAATCAGATATTGATTATTTAGCTGTTATAGATGGTTCTGTCCCAGAGATAAAAGCCAAGCTAAGGGAGCTTTGGAATTTGACAACAGATATAAATTTAGAAAGAAATGTTGTTATCTCTGCTATGGTGGCTAGTACGGATATGTATAATAAGCGCCAGCATATATCACCATATTTTTTCAATGTCAGCAAAGATGGAGTGACTGTTTATGATAGAGCAGGAACTGTATGATTTAACTCAATATGCATTAACAAAGGCTGAAAATGCCTTGCATGCAGCAAAACTGCTTGTTAAAGCGGGGATGTATGATGATGCTATTAGCAGGGCCTATTACGCTATATTTGGAACGGCCAGGGCTTTGGTGACAATAGATGGAGATGGCTATTCTTTTAGCAAACATGGCGGAGTACTTGCTCATTTTGACAGAAATTATGTCAAAGAGGGGATATTTCCTAAGCAATATTCTCAAATAATTCATAGAGCATTTCAAGCCAGGCAAATGTCTGATTATGGTATTGATGGCATGGATGATTTCTCCACTGCAGAAGAAGCTGAGGTAGCAGTGGAAGAAGCATAACTATTTGTGACAAATGTGGGAAAATATATAAAAAATAAGCTATAAGTGGTTTGCATAGGTTATTTTTCCAATTAGTAATTTTATACACAAGAAAAAGGGACACCTCATAGAAGGTGTCCCTTTTATAATGTCAAAAATTATTTTATTCAGCAGCGGCTTTTGCCTTCTCCAGGCCAGCCTGGAGGCGCTTTACAGATTCTTCCCTGCCCAGGATGTAGAGAAGCTCGGTTACACCGCCTGGGGTTACCTTCTGGCCGGAAAGAGCAATGCGGGCTGGCCACATGAAGGTGCCCATCTTGATGCCGGAGTCAGCAACACCTGGCTGCAGCTTGTCATCGATGCCTTCTGGAGTCCATTCCTCTACAGTATTGATAATATCCATCACTACTGGCAGAATTTCTGCTGCCTTGGCAGGATTTACCTTGTTGCGCTTGTTGTTAAAGAGGTCAGCGTCGTAGTCAGGCAGTGCCTGGAAGAAACCAGTCTGAGCTGGAATCTCATTGTAGCGGCTGACACGGGTCCGGAGAAGAGATGCTAAATAAGTCCACTTGGCATCACCCAGGGCATTGGCTAAATCCTCCGCAAATGGCTTAGCACCTGCAGCAAAGTCTGCATCGCTCATAGCCTTGAAGTATTCAGCATTTACCCAGTCCAGCTTGTTGTAGTCAAATACAGCTGGGGATTTGCTGAGACCATCTAAGGAGAACTTAGCAATCAGCTCATCCATGGTGAAGATTTCCTGCTCGGATTTTGGACTCCAGCCTAAAAGTGCTACATAATTAGTAATAGCCTCAGGCAGGTAGCCCATATCCACCAGCTGGCTGAAGCCAGTAGCACCGTGGCGCTTGGACAGCTTGGATACAGAGCCGTCTTCATTCTTGCCCATTACAGGTGGCAGATGAATGAAGGTTGGCGGATTCCAGCCAAAGAACTGATACAGCAGTACATGCTTTGGCGTAGAGGTGATGAATTCAGTACCACGGATAACGTGGGAAATGTGCATGAGGTGGTCATCAATAACATTGGCAAAATTGTAGGTAGGCATGCCATCCTGCTTTAAGATAACCTGATCCTCCAGGGTTTCATTCTGGAAGCTGATGTGGCCATGTACCACATCGTTAAAGCTGGTTTCACCAGTTAAAGGCATTTTCTGGCGGATAACGTAAGGCTTGCCTTCCTTTAAATACTGGTCAATGGTTTCCTGAGGCAGATCGCGGCAGGCTCTGTTGTAACCGCCGAAGCTCTTGCCCTCCTGCTCCTCCTGGTGGCGCTCCTCACTGGCATCGCAGCAGAAGCAGCGGTAAGCAAGACCCTTTTCCACTAGCTCCTCAGCGTATTTCTTGTAAATATCCAGGCGCTGGCTCTGGATGTATGGACCGTACTGGCCGCCAATATCAGGACCCTCATTGGCAGTGATGTGGGCAGCTGCCAGAGTGCGGTTAATGAAATCTACGGCATCAGCTACATAACGCTTCTGGTCAGTATCCTCGATGCGCAGTAAAAAATCTCCGTCATTAGCCTTGGCAAATAGGTACGCATAGAGAGCGGTACGCAGGTTACCAATGTGCATATAGCCAGTTGGGCTTGGGGCAAAACGTGTACGAACACGATCAGTCATGTGAAAAGCTCCTTTTCTGATAAATTCTTTCATATAATATACATTCAATTCACAGATTGTGAAAAATCATCTGGCGGAGAGAGAGGGATTCGAACCCTCGGTAGCTACAAACTACACCTGATTTCGAGTCAGGCACCTTCGACCTCTCGGACATCTCTCCAAAGTCAGGGACAATATTTATCCATAACAGATGTATTATATACTAATTTTTCTAAAAGTAAAAGCACTATGTATTTATGGCAGAGGTATCTAAAAATAGACTAAAATTATTTTATAAAATTTTCATAAAATTTTATAAAAAAGAAGGAGAAAAATTTTTCATAGCGAATATAAACAGTGAAAATTGATTTGGTCGGAGTATGTCTACAATAAGAGAAAAAACCATTAGAGATAACCAAAAGTTTTGCAAAAATGTGCAAAATAAACTGAACAAAATTTTATGCACCTATTGCTTTGTATTGAAATATTGGATATAAATCATTTTAAATGTTTTATAAATATGTGTATTTTGTAAAAATTTCAGATAGGAGAGATGATTATGGTAGAAATCAAACTGGGCTTTGCCCCAACCCGCCGCAGTATTTTTAGTGCCCCTGATGCTATTAAGTATCGTGGTCTGACAGCAGACAGACTGAGAGAGCTGGGTGTCAGCTTCGTAGATATCGATGATATCAACCCAGAGGGCCTGTTATATGATGAGAAGGACCGCCTGAAGATTGTAGAGAAGTTCAAAAAGGAAAAGATTGACGGCTTGTTCCTGCCTCACTGCAACTTCGGTACTGAGTATGAATGTGCCCGCCTGGCAAAGGATCTGAATGTACCAGTTCTTCTGTGGGGTCCTCTTGATGAGCGTCCTGATGAGAACGGTGTCCGCCTCCGTGACAGCCAGTGCGGCCTCTTTGCTACCGGCAAGGTACTGAGACGCTTCAGAGTTCCATTTACCTACATGACTAACTGCCGTTTAAATGATCCTGTATTTGAGCGTGGCGTAAAGGATTTCTTAGCGGTATGCAACACTGTAAAGGTTTTCCGCAATACCCGCATCTTGCAGATTTCCACCAGACCATTTGATTTCTGGTCCACCATGTGCAATGAGGGCGAGCTGTTAGAGCGTTTTAACATTCAGCTTTCCCCTATTCCTATGACTGAGCTCATGGATGCTATCCGCATGGCTAAATCCGATATGCAGGATAAGATTGCTGAAACTGTAGCATACCTTAAGGAAAAGACTGAGGTTAAGATTAAGGAAAATGAGCTGGCTTCCGTAGCAGCTCTGAAGGTAGCTATGCGCTATCTCATTGATAAATATGGCTGTAATGCAGCTGGTATCCAGTGCTGGAATGCCCTGCAGGAAGAAATCGGCATCATGCCATGTGCAGCTAATGCACTGCTGAACGACGAAGGCTTCCCTGTAGTATGCGAAACTGATATTCATGGTGCTATTACTGCAGTTCTGGTGGAGGCAGCAGCTATGGGACAGCGTTCCTTCTTTGCTGACTGGACTATCCGCCATCCTGATATTCCAAATGGTGAATTATTACAGCACTGCGGTCCATGGCCAATTTCCCTAGCAAAGGACAAGGTTGAGCTTACTTATCCACTGGCATTTGAGCATCCAGGCAGCCTGACAGCAGAAGCAAAGCATGGTGAACTTACCTTAGCCCGCTTTGATGGCGATAATGGTGAGTATTCCATTCTGTTAGGAAATGCTAAGGGCGTTGATGGTCCTAAGTGCATGGGTACTTATCTCTGGATTGAGGTTGATAACATTAAGCGCCTGGAGGCAAAAATTGTTGAAGGCCCATACATTCACCATTGCGTAGGCATTCACAAGAATGTAGTGCCAATTCTGTACGAAGCATGCAAGTACATCGGTGTTAAGCCTGACTTGTATGATCCAATAGAGGAGGACGTAAAGGCATATCTGAGAGGAGAATGATTCATGAGAGATCTGAAATTAAAAGCATGTCAGATTCGGCAGGGTGTCCTGCAGCTGATACATGAAGCAAAGACAGGTCACATTGGCGGTGATATGAGTGTTACCGACATTTTGGTAGACCTCTATTACAAGCAAATGAATGTAAGCCCTGAGGGCATGCAGGACCCTGATAGAGATAGATTTGTTCTTTCTAAAGGTCATTCCGTTGAGGCTCTGTATACTATTCTGGCTGACAAGGGATTTTTCCCTAAGGATGAGTTAAAGACTTATTCTCAGTACGGTTCCAAGTTTATCGGCCATCCAAACAACAAGATTAACGGTATTGAGATGAATACCGGTTCCCTTGGTCACGGCTTGTCTGTTGGTGTAGGCATGGCTATGGCTGGCAAGATGGACAAGAGAGACTATCGCGTATACGTAGTAATGGGCGATGGTGAGATGGCTGAAGGCTCTGTCTGGGAGGCTATTATGGCAGCTGGCCATTACAAGCTGGATAATATCACTGCCTTTGTTGACAGAAACCGCCTGCAGATTTCCGGTACTACTGAGCAGGTTATGAGCCAGGATTCACAGGAACAGCGCTGGGCAAGCTTTGGCTGGAACGTGCTGTCCATCCCTGGCAACGATATGGAAGCAATAGATGCAGCTGTGCAGCTGTCCAAGGAAACCAAGGGCAAGCCAACTGTTATCATTGCTAATACTACCAAGGGCTGTGGTGTTTCCTTCATGGAGAACCAGGCAGGCTGGCATCACAGAGTTCCTACTGATGAGGAATTTGCCCAGGGTATGAAGGAATTAAAGGAAAAGGAGGCTGCATTATGAGTAATATTGCCAACAAACAGGCTATCTGCAATGTATTGCTAAAGGCCTCTGAAACAGATAAAGATATTGTAGTTCTCTGCAGTGACTCTCGTGGTTCTGCTTCTATGACAGAGTTTGCCAAGCAGCGCCCTGAGCAGTTCGTAGAGGTTGGTATTGCTGAGCAGAATCTGGTATCCATCAGTGCTGGCCTTGCTGTATGTGGCAAGAAGGCCTTTGCTGTATCTCCAGCAAGCTTCCTCAGCACCCGCAGCATGGAGCAGGCTAAGGTTGATGCAGCATACTCCAAGACCAATGTTACCTTGATTGGTATCAGCGGCGGTGTCAGCTACGGTGCTCTGGGCATGACCCATCACAGCGCCAACGATATCGCTACTATGGCATCTATTCCAAATATGAGGGTGTATCTGCCAAGTGATCATCTGCAGACAGAAAAGCTTATTGAGGCTTTGCTGCAGGATAAGCTGCCTTCCTACGTACGTGTAGGCCGCAATGCTGTAGAGCCAGTATATGAAGAGGGCAATGTGCCATTTACCATGGACAAGGCTACTACCGTGTGTGATGGTAATGACGTAGCTATTATTGCCTGTGGTGAGATGGTTAAGCCAGCTAAGGATGCAGCTGCTATCCTGGCTAAGGACGGTATTAAGGCAAGGGTAATTGATATGTATTGCCTGAAGCCATTAGATAGTGAGGCTATTTTAAAGGCTGCTAAGGAAACCAAGGTTATTGTTACGGTTGAGGAGCACAGCCCATTTGGCGGTTTAGGCTCCATGGTAGCACAGGTGGTAGCAGCTAATGAGCCAAAACGCGTTATTAATCTTAGCCTGCCAGATGAGCCAGTGGTAACCGGTAAATCTGCAGAGGTGTTTAAGCATTATGGTCTTGATGCAGAGGGCATCGCTAAAAAGGTTAAGGAGCTGGTCTGATTTTCAGTCTGGCTTTTGGCACCCGGACTAAAGACTGGGGGAGTCATACAAAGGTCTGAGGCGCCAGAATATTATTTTTTCATCTATTAAGGGAGGAAAGAAAAAATGTCAAACATGAAGTCTCTAAAGAAAATGGTGGCAATTGGCTTGTCCACAGCTGTAATTGGTGCAGTACTGGCAGGCTGCGGTGGCGAGAAGGCTGCTGACAAGGGTGATGCAAACAAGGCTTTAAAGGGCGGCGGTTCTAACATCATCTACATTATCACTCCATCTCATTCCAACCCATTCTTCAAGACTGAGGCAGACGCTGCAGCAGCAAAGGCAAAGGCTCTGGGCTATGAGGTTAAGACCGTATCCCATGACGATGATGCAACTAAGCAGTCTGAGCTGTTCGAGAATGCAATCTCCGATAAGGCAGCAGCAATCATCTGCGATAACGCAGGTGCTGATGCAACTGTAGCAGCTGTTAAGAAGGCTCGCGAGGCTGGTATCCCTACATTCCTCATTGACCGTGAGATCAACGGCAGCGGCATTGCAATTTCCCAGATTGTTGCTAACAACTATCAGGGTGCAAAGGCAATTGCTGAGAAGTTCGTTGAGAAGATGGGTGAGAAGGGTACCTATGCAGAGCTGCTTGGTAAGGAATCCGATACCAACGCAGGTGTACGTTCCAAGGCATTCCATGAGGTTGTTGACCAGTATCCTGACATGAAGATGGTAGCTCAGCAGACTGCAAACTGGGAGCAGACCGAGGCATATCAGAAGGTTGAGACTATTCTCCAGTCCAACCCAGATATCAAGGGTATCCTTTGCGGTAATGATACCATGGCAGTTGGTGCTGTAGCAGCAGTTAAGAATGCAGGCCTGAAGGATATTGCTATCGTTGGTGTTGATGGTTCTGATGAAGCAGCAGCAGCTATTAAGGATGGCTACATGACTGGTACTGCATTGCAGCAGGCAGCTCTCATTGCAGAGATGGCTGTAGAGCAGGCTGATAAGTATCTGAAGACCGGTTCCACTGGCTTAGATGAGAAGCAGCTGGTAGACTGCATTGCTATTACCAAGGACAATGTTGATAAACTTAAGACATTTGTGTATAAAGAGTAAGAGCTAACAGGTAGCGGGCAGGGAAGGCTTGGCTTTCCCTGCTTGTTTTACCCAGCGGAGAGTAGAGGTTTATGATGAAAACACGTGCAGGAATCATTACGATACTTTGTTTTGTTATGATGTTTGCTTTAACAGGCTGTGTCAAGGTAGTACAGATAGGACATGAGGCAGAAGTAACTGGTGCCAAATCCTTTAATGCAGCTGAAAACGTAGAGGCTATCTGGGAGTCCCAGGCTTTGCCTGAGTTAAAGCAAAATGCTGTTGATTTACCCCAGTTTTTGACAGAGTCTAATGGCAAGCTTTCCTCGCTTGCTAGCAAGTATGGTCATTATTCAATGGGGGACAAGGGTGAATTAAGCTATATCGTGAAAGGCCAGGGTAAGATAACAGAGGTAAATAATGAAAAGAAAGCTGGTTATATGACCCTGCAGTTAGAGGGATATTCCGGGCCTGAACAGGTTAAGCTGCAGATTGGTTCCGTATACAAGGGTTCTGCAGTTCGTGACTGCTTAAGCTTTATCAAGTATGAGGACTACACCAATCAGGTTGACTGGGCACAGGTTTCCCAGAGCATTCATGATGTAATCGATAAAGATGTTGTTAAAAAGGCAGATGTAGCAAACCTCAAGGGCAAGACTGTTGAATTTACAGGCTGCTTCTCTGTAGGCTCTAATCAGAAGGAAATTCTGGTTACACCTGTAGAAATGACTGTTAAATAAGGAGGCTTTTTTATGAGTGAAGGAAAAAATCTGATTCATACAGATGATCCAGTATGCCTGCACGCTGAAAAAGTATCCAAGATTTATCCAGGTACAAAAGCCTTAGATGAGGTTAGCTTTGACGTTTATAAAGGTAAGGTTAATGTATTAATTGGTGAAAATGGTGCAGGTAAATCCACCTTAATGAAGATTATTGCTGGTATTGAGCAGGAATCCTCTGGTGAGCTTTTTATGGGCGACGAAAAGGTGCATTTTGACAGCGTCGGCGATGCCAGGAAGTACGGCATCGGCATTATCCATCAGGAGCTGAGTCTGTTTCCTAATCTGACTGTTTACCAGAATATCTTCATGGGCAGGGAAATAACCAAGAAGCCTATTGGCCTTGATAACAAAGCCCATATTGAGAAGACTAAGAAGATTATGGAAAAGCTGGAGCATCCTATTGATCCAAATATCATTGTTGGTGACCTGAGAGTTGGCCAGCAGCAGATGATTGAGATTGCCCGCAATCTGATTCAGGATGATCTGAAGATTCTGATTATGGATGAGCCTACTTCCTCTCTGAGTGAGCAGGAGGTACAGGTACTGTTCAAAATCATGCGGGAGCTGAAGGCAGAAGGTATTTCCATTGTTTATATTTCCCATCGCTTAGAGGAAATCATGCAGATTGGTGACTATGTTACTATCCTCCGTGATGGCAAGCTGGTATCCTCTGCTGCTGTTAAGGATATTGATGTTTCCTGGATTGTCCAGCAGATGGTGGGTCAGGGCAAAAACTATCCTAAGCGTGCCGAAAATATTGACT
>JAFPCE010000246.1 GCA_017390245.1 Selenomonadaceae bacterium | reverse complement strand
CTATGAATCAGAATATCAGAATCATTATATTAGTCCATTAGCCAAGGAGCCTCAAGTACGTCATGCGCATAATAATTTCATACAATTTTTTGCTGAGAATGGTATAGTTGGCTTACTTTCATATTTAGTTTTAGAAGTATCGATATTTTTGTGCTCGTGGCGTAGGCGTAAGAACTTATATGGCATGATTTTGTTTACATCATCTCTTGCGTTGCTTCTGTATAGTTTGACAGATTATACTTTTGCAGGATATGGTGCTATGCGTTTGTATTGGCTATTATTGGGAGTTTGCATTATGGGAGTAAGTCTTGACGGATCATGAGATAGGCGACATTTGCAAGATATTTAGGTACATAAGTGAAATCGTATGTGTGAAAAGTCAATAAATGATTTTGTGATAGTGTGGCTTATATCTCAATATTTAGGGGATGATGAGAAGACTAGGACAGAGTTGCATAATACTGCTCACAATGGAATGTTAGTTGTGACTTTAATTGGAATATTATAAACGGATGGTAAACACAAGTACGTGAAAAACACTGGTTGCTAGATGCCTTCGTAGGGGATACCAGGCGTTACAATCTATTCAATGTAGAACGAATATTTTATAAAAAGATACTTTATAATATGTTCTGGGCCGGAAAGCTGCTCCTGTACCTTTTCGATGTATTGCAGTCACTTAGGCGTAAGCCACATCTCAAATGGCTCCGTAAGAATAAGCGTATGAAGGGACGTAGTATTTATAAACGTCCTGACATTGTCAATGTTGGCACAGAAATATGTCATTGGGAGGTTGACACAGTCGTAGGGCATCGTAAAGGTCATGAAGCTGTCGTTTTCGCCGCTATTGAGAAGGTAACACGCAATTATATTGTCATCCGCATCCCAGGACGTACAAAAGAAGGGGTGAAAGAGGCAATATCGCAATTAAGAGAGCAATATGGCTATAAGCATTTCAGCACAGTATTTAAAACCATGAATGCGGACAAGGAGCCAGAATATCCAGCACTTTCCAAGCTTGAGAGTCTGGGAACTAAGGTGTATTTTGCACATCCATACGGTTCCTGGGAACGCACTCAGAATGAACGTCATAATGGCCTACTGAGAGAGTTTATTTCTAAGGGGACTTCTATAGAGCAGTATACGGATGATGATATCCTTGATATGGCAGATACACTTAATCAGCGTCCACGCCGTATTTGGGACTATCATAGTCCAGCAGAGTTGTTTGAAGCATTCCTTGATGAAGTCTACGCTATTGATAATATTTCTTGATTAGAAAAATGTTCAATTTCAACTTGCAATTTACGATGTGATATTTTTAGCTAAGAAAATAGCAAAATCCTTAGTAGTCAGCTTTTCGATTTTACTACTAATTTGACTACTAACAGGCAGTTAAATTGTGCTGAGATTTGTCGTACTTTGCCACAAAAGTGTGACAGAAACGATTACAAGAAATTTCCCATAAACCCCGCAAAATAGGGCTTTATGGGGCATAGAGGAGCATATTGATACAATGAAAAAAATACTTTTTATCTGCCACGGCAATATCTGCCGTTCTACCATGGCGGAGTTTGTGATGAAGCATCTGGTGCGGGAAAATGGTGTGGCAGAGCAGTTTGAGATTGCTTCTGCGGCTATGACCAGGGATGCTATTGGCTGTGATACCCATAGTGGCACGAAAGAGGTACTGCGGGCGCATAATATTGAGGTTACTCCGCGGCGGGCCGTGCTTATGACCAAGGCAGATTATAAATATTACGATTTAGTGGTAGTTATGGATAAGGAAAATCTGTGGGATATGAAGCGTCTCATTGGCAAGGATACAGATGGCAAGGTACATTTGCTGTTAGAATATGCTGGCCGCCCAGGCCAGGAGGTGGCTGATCCATGGTATACTGGCAATTTTGAAGCCACCTATAAGGATGTAATGCAGGGCTGTCAAGGCTTGCTGCAGATATTAAAATAAGCTGCTTATTCATGGGAGCTGGTTCAGTAAAAACTGGGCCGGCTTTTTTTGTATTAAATTTTATTAAAATTCATAAACTTACGAGATAAATCCTGTAAAATGTGGTAAACTAAATAACATGAGGGTATATAGGTTCATTTTAGGTGATTAATACAAACATGATTGAGTATTTATGCTATAAAATGAATAATTATTTACAGACAAGGGGACAGGCATTATGATTAGCAGACTTTTTTCTAACATGAATTTATCGAAGAAGCTTGTAATAAGCTTCTGGCTTTTATCGTTTATTCCCGTTGTATTGGTGGCTATGGTTTCCATGAATACCCTGTATAATGACCGCCTGGAGGAGGTTAAGCAGCATAACAGCTATGTAGCTAACCTGAAGGCTGGGGAAATGTCAGAAATACTCTTAAACCAGAGTCATTTTATGACAGCTCTGGCTGACACTGATGCAATTCAGTCCATGGACAGAAACCGCATGGTTTCTGCTTTGATTTCTGCTAAGAGCCAGTCCAGTTCTGTAGCTAATATGTTTATTTGTGATGCCAATGGCCAGCAGGTGGCCAGGGATAGCGGCAATTATGTCAATGTTGGCGACAGAGCTTATATCCAGGCTGTACTGAGGGATGGCAAGGCTTTTGCTTTCAGCGATGCCATCCTTTCTAAGGCTACCAACCAGGTAATGATAATCTGTGTTGTGCCTATTAAGCAGGATGGCAAAGTTATTGGCGCCATGGCTTCAACCTTCAATATGGCAACCCTTAAGGATCTGTTAAATGACAATACCAACATGCTGGAGGATCGTCAGGAAATTGTTTACATTAACGATACCAAAGGCAATGTTATGATTCATCCTGATACCAAATTTACCGCTGCTCTTACCAATTTTGACTTTATGCCGCCTGTTAAGGAAGCTATGGCTGGCAAGGCCTATAGTGGTAAATACGTCAATGCTGATGGCGTGGAGTGCTATGGCTCTTCTGCTGCATTGCCAGACTTAGGCTGGAGCATTGTTGTGGAAAACAAGGCTTCTGAGGTTATGTCTGTGGTTTATACGACTGTAGGCAGAATAGCAGTCATTACCTTAATCATTTCCTTGGTTGTTATTGCCTTCGCCATCTTTATGGCCCGTTCCTTTGCTGGTCCTTTGCAGGATATGGCAGAAAAGACACAGCAGGTGGCTGATGGCGATTTAACGGTACGGCTGGCAGTTAACTCTGGTGATGAAATTGGCCAGGTTTCCCAGTCCTTTAACCAGATGGCTGGTAACATGCATATAATTATGGAGCAGATTGCTACAGCTGCCCAGCAGGTAGCTGCAGGCTCTAAGAATATATCTGATTCTGGCAACATACTGGCTAAGGGTGCCTCTACCCAGGCTGCTTCTGTGGAGGAGCTTTCTTCTTCTATTTCCGAGATTGCGGCCCAGACCCAGGGAAATGCCCAGAAGGCTAATGAAGCCAATACCCTTACTGCTGAAGCTAATGTCAAGGCTAAGGCAGGCAACAAGCGCATGGGTGAAATGCTGTCTGCTATGGGTAACATCAATGAATCCTCTGCAGAAATTGCGAAGATAATCAAGGTAATTGATGAGATCGCCTTCCAGACTAATATTCTGGCACTGAATGCTGCTGTAGAGGCAGCAAGAGCCGGTCAGCATGGCAAAGGCTTTGCAGTGGTAGCTGAAGAGGTAAGAAATTTGGCTGCCCGCAGTGCAGCAGCAGCTAAGACCACTACTGAAATCATTGAGCGCTCCATTGAAATGGTTAATTCCGGTACTGATTTAGCTAAGGATACAGCTGAAGCTCT
>JAFPCE010000245.1 GCA_017390245.1 Selenomonadaceae bacterium | reverse complement strand
GTATTCATAGCAATGATACCAATACGGCGGGCAATTTCAGGGCTGTTTGCTACTTCCTGAGGACGCAGCAAAATATGCTTTCTGTATTCCTTGATGTTATCATAGAAGCGCTTTAAGCCTTCTGGGGATGGGCTCAGTGCAGTACCAGATGCAAATGCCAGCTTGCCAGCATCAATCAGGTCAAACATACCATCCTGGATAACCTCAGTAAATACAGTCAGATCCTTAAGGTCAGAATCAACGAAGCCACTGATAACAGCATTAGCAACAGCACCTACGCCAGACTGCAATGGCAGCAGATTCTTTGGCATACGGCCTGCAGCAACTTCCTTGTTCAGCAGCTGGATAAAGTTCTGAGACATCTTCTTGGAGTTCTCATCAATCTCACCCAGGCCACGAGTATGATCAGGAATATCGCAAGGTACGATAAACTTAATCTTATCAGGAGTACAAGGAATATATGGAGTACCGATCTTATCCTGTGGCTTAACGATAGGGATTGGCAATCTGTTTGGTGGATCAAGAGGAACATAAACATCATGCATGCCCTCTAACTCAACAGGCTGGGTAGTGTTAATCTCAACGATGACTGCATCAGCAGTCTGTACAAAAGATGCACTGTTACCCATGGAAGTTGTAGGGATGATGTTACCCTCTTCAGTGATAGCACAAGCCTCAACAATAGCAACATCAATCTTGCCACCTAAGAAGCCATAGCGTGCCAGCTGTGCAGACTCGGACAAATGCAGGTCACAGTAGTCAATCTTGCCGCTGTTAATAGCATTTCTCATGTCCTTGTTGGTCTGGTAAGGCATACGGAAAGCAATACCATTTGCTCTGGTTAATGCACCGTCTTCCTCATCACCAGTAGACGCACCAGTCCACAAATTAATCTTGAATGGCTCCTCCTCCATACGCTTAGCCAAAGCCAAAGGTACAGCCTTTGGATAGCCAGATGGAGTAAAACCACTTGTACCAACATTCATGCCAGGCTTGATGTATGCAGCTGCTTCTTCTGCAGTACAAATCTTGCTCTGGAGTTCTTTGTTGCGTACGCGATTGAGAATATCAATCATTGATAAATCCTCCCCTGTAAAAACAAATAAGCTTTGAAATACCTATAACATCAGCTTAACAGCATGCTAGTTTTTATAAGCTATAACTTTAAGTTATAACCAATAAAAACCATGGCTATTAAGAAATGTACATAGCTAATCCAATTTACCTAAAAGTGTACCACTGATAAGCAATTCAGTCAAGTTTACGTTTATTTCTCATGACTTTTCAGCCTGTTTTTACTATAAATTATATTGTTTCTCAAATAAAAAATAACTGCCAGCATTTTCTATCAGCTGACAGTTATTGACAATTTTCATCTATACCATTTTTTACTATAACTAAAAGTTATATATATTTAACATCCATTATATAAATAGAAAATCTGCCCATTTCAGGCGTTATTTCTGGTAATAACCACAATCAAGCCGCACATCATCCACAAAAGCATAGAGGATGGAATATTAAACAGCACATCATCAGTGATGCCATTTAAGGCTACAGAAACCATAGCCAGTCCTAGTCCAGTTAAAAGGCCGTGAGTAAAGCTGTCTGACAGTACCGTCTTGTTAAAGAGAGCCTTCCCCAGGCAGGTAAAGAAAAAGGCAAAATAACTGAGTCCCCCCAGGATGCCGATTTCCGCCAGATAATTCAGATAAATATTGTGGGCATGTACCAATGTAACGCTGCCATCAACAATATAGGTATCATAAAGAGGATATACCATCCAGTAAGCCCCCCAGCCAATGCCCAGCAATGGATGATCCATAATCATCTGCACAGTGCTTTCCCACATGGCAATGCGCATCTCTGAGGACGTATCCATAACAGAAAAGGCTGTCTTCATACGCTCTAAAAGCACAGGATCCAGAATCAGCACTGCCGCTACAGCTATGACACTGGCTAAGAGTATCCGCCTGTCAGCAACGATGCCATAACAGCCTAAAATAACCACAATAGTCAAAAGGGCACCTCGTGCATAGGTCATAGCCAGGCAGGCAAGACACAAAGCAATAGCTGCACCCAATGCAGCCTTGATTTTCCTGCCTGGGATTTTCACCAGCAGCCCCAGCAGCACGCAGATAACAATATCCAGGTATGCAGCTAAGATGTTAGGATTCTCCCAAGTAGAAAAAACACGCTTTCTCAGCTCTGGGAAAGCTTCACCATCTACCCATTTCATCTGGCTGGTATCAATGCCAAAAATAAACTGGAAAAAGCCATAGGCCACAACTATAACGGCTGCAGCCCCCAGTGCCTTAGCCATAACCTTTACTTCCCCTGGAGAATCAACATTCTGGGTAACCAGGATAAAGGTCATGAGATAAACCACTGCCAGGTTGTACCAGTTGTAAAAGCTGAAGCCCTTATCTGGAGAAACCATTATGGAGGCAGCACCGCACACCATAAAAATCAATACCGGCCAGTAGACACAGCTTTTTTTGTAATGGTAATCTCTGTCAAACTTTGCCCGGAAGAGATACAGTAAAAAGCCTATTACTAATGCAATTTCTGCTGCCATAGGGAAAAGCGCTATAAAAAACGCCTCTGCCACAATGGCTATCATAATCAAATCCTTCAAGGCCCTGGACGAGCCTGCTTTGTACAAGGACTGCACGCAAAACACCTCATTTTAAAATTATTTCTGATACTTAGTTTCGTTTGTAAAAGAATTACTTCATACTTAGTTAATAAAAAATGTCCTGATAACT
>JAFPCE010000244.1 GCA_017390245.1 Selenomonadaceae bacterium | reverse complement strand
GATAAGCCTGTGGTAGAGGTCATACAGGTTTTTGATTGCTTCTTTAACAGGCATGTTGATGGTCTGTTTTTGTTGAATACGCTGGCGTGTGTTGCTTGCGGAGATTTTTTGGCGTATTACGGTTATGCTAGTAGCGGCATTGCCAAGCTGAAGATGTTTTTGAAAACGGGCAATTATGCAGGAGGAGCCGTGCTTAGCAAGCGTAGCCTCCGGTCTTGGCAGCTGTTGGCTATGGCGGGGATTCGTCAGATGGAAAAAGACAAAGATGTGCTGGAATCTGCAAAGAAACTGCGGGCTCTGCTACCGTGCATGGCTGAACAGAATCCGGTGGAAAATAAAGATGACATGAAGGCTGTGGCGCGCTTGCTGCGGTCTGTGCAATAATGAGGAGGATAAAGATGGCAAAGTTAAAAAAGAGAGTTTTACGCAGTAAAAAAGAAAATGCAATTAAGGTGAATGCGAATAATACAGGTGGTGTATTGAAAGAGAAAATGCAATCCCTGGTAGCAGAGGAAAAGTATGCAGATGCTATGGATGTTATGGCAGAAATTGCCCAAAGGGGGAGCATGGATACAGAGATTATGTATCTTGGGGCTGTGTGCTACTATAATACAGGCGATTATGAGCGGTCTGCCAAATGGCTCAACAATGTGCTGAATTATGATGTCGGGCATGTAAAAGCGCATCTTTTACTGGGTAAGGTATGCCTCATGGAAGGTAGGGCAGAAGATGGCCTGGAAATTATTGAGGCTGTTCTTGCACAACACGAGGAATCTCTGTCTATAGCAGATAAAGATGACTTGGAAAGTGAGCTTTATTATTACAAGTATAATGCAACTGATGAGTTAGCAGCTATGCCTCATATCAGAGCTTTTTTAGGGATAAGTCAGGAGATTTCAGAGGCAGAGGAACAGGAGACAGCAGCAGAACAGCATCAGGAGGAAGAGCTGATTCAGCTAACAACAGTAGCAGAAGAGATAATTGCCCAGGTTATGGCGAAAGATATCTGCTTGAAGGAGAAAGTAAAGCTGCTTAATGCTTTTGCAGCCGGGTGTTATCAAAATCAGGATTATCAGGCGGCAAAAACTGTCCTAGAGGCTGCTTTGCAGATTGATAGCTCGGATAAGGTGCTTCTGCAGAATATGATTTATACATGTATTGCTACTGGTGAGCTTGATAGGGCTATGGCACTGGCAGGTAATGTCCCTATGCTGGACTTTGGATGCCTTGAAATGATGAAGGGAATTTAATTTATGAATGGAACTGCGGATGCAGAGGCTATATTGCAGGAATTTGGTCATTGTGAGCTGGAAGAGGCTATACCTGCCTGTGTGGAAAAGTTTCGGTTGCGCTTTGCTGATGGCCGGGTTGTTGTGCCGGAGGACAGTCCGGCACGGCAGCTTGCGCCGGAGAAGCTGTTGTGGGTTTTCAGCAGGATGGGAGCGTTTTTTCATTTTTATGGGCCACAGGAAAATGCTTTTGCTTTATATAGAGAAATAAGCAGAATGAGTAATAGTCTGCCTGTTAAGTGGAAGTATTATGGTTTCGCCTTGTTTATTTCTCATTATATGTTTCTTCCTAAGGAGGAATATTTTCGCCTTCATGCGGAGTATAATAAGCTGTTTCGAGATGTGTGGCAGTTTTCTCATAACAGGGATTTGCACAGGCGTCATGAAAAAATTCGGATTGGTTACTTGTCTGGGGATTTCAGGCGTCATGTGGTTTTATTGTTTATATGGGCAATGCTGACAAAATATGATAGGAAGCATTTTGAAGTATATTGTTTTTCTACCAGTGGGAAAGAGGACGATTTTAGCAAGGAAATAAAAAAATATGT
>JAFPCE010000243.1 GCA_017390245.1 Selenomonadaceae bacterium | reverse complement strand
TCTTAACTGCATCCTGGCTCTCCCAACCATCGGAGTGAGTGTAGTTAACCTGTTCATCAGTAGCGTTCTGACCACGGAACTGACGATAACCAACACCAGCATCCCACTTATCATTGGAGTGAGCAATCTCAGCACCCAAGTAAGTCCAAGTACCAATTGCATAACCATCGTCAACCTTATCCATAGCACCCTTGTAATCGGAAGGATACCAAGAATAACGACCACCTGCAACACTGAAGTTAGTGCCATGACCTACAGGAATGGAAATCTGAGCACCAGTGATAGCATCATCCATTGCTAAACCATGGGAAGCTGCATCCCAAACGCCGAAACGACCGAGGGTAACAGTAGCGTCGCCAACCTGGCCATCTACATAAGCACGGTCAACACGGCTGGTGGACTCATTGTAAGCACCGCCCCAAGAACCGTTCATACCGTTATGAGCGGTGTTGGTGGACATGTAGTACTCCATACGTGCATGAGCGGTCCACTGATCGTTAACCTTCATGGTAGGAGTTAAACGGAAACGTACCTTCTGGAAACGGCTGTCGGAGTCGGAACCCTCAACGTGACGAACCTTGTACATGTAAGCAACGTTACCAGTCCACTTTACGTTGTCTACCTTGCTCTCTAACTCGGAAACGCGAACGCCCAAGTTAGCAAGCTCATCGGAGAACTCTGCAGATAACTTGTCGATGAGAGCCTTGTCATTGTTGGTAGCAACAGGAGCCTTAGCCATAGCCTTAGCTACAATCTGAGCCATCTCATAACGAGTCATGCTCTGGTCGCCCTTGAAGGTGCCATCAGCAGCATAGCCGTTGATGATGCCATCCTGAGCCAGCTGTACAACAGCGTCATAAGCCCAATGATCTGCAGGAACATCGGAGAAAGGATTAGCAGCTGCAAAAGTGGTAGATGCAGCGCCTACTACCAAAGCGGTAGTCAATGCGGATACGAGAGTCTTCTTCATAATAGAAACTCCTCCTAAAAAATTTTGAATTTACCGAAGAGCAAGAAGAGAAATCCGCGCGAGTATCCATGTTTCCTCTGCTTATCTCTTTTTACACTTCAGCATGGTTGTATAGTACCACACTCTTGCAAGCAATGCAAGCATTTTTTTAAAAATATGGCATTTTTTATTATTTTCATCCCATATTAAGACTGTTTTAATCTTATTTTAATTTACGTTTATCTTTTCCCACCCGCCGCCCTTCAATACCTCGTATTGAGGATATCAAAGCAGATGGCACTAGACCTAGACAAAAGCGCTGATGTGCTGCTTTTTTGCAATGAGCGCCCATCTTTTCGCAGAAAAGTGGCCAATTCCCATAGATTACATAAAAGCCTAATTGTGAGAAAAGCCAGCATGCGCAGCACTGGCGCACCATGCAGAAGCCGCCTAATCCGCTTATTGGCCATTTAGCGTGAATGGATAAAAAAGTATGTACTCAGCGCCCTATGGCATTGACAGTACAACCTACGCAGCACCTCTGGCCATATTATCTGCTTTACATCACTTAATACTTAATGTAATGCCAGATTCATTTCTCATATTTCTCCATAAACTGTGCAGGTGTTAAGATTTCAGGGCGTTCCAAATATATTTCGGCAAAATCCTTATCTCCAGATATCAATATATCCACATCCTCATGTATAGCTGTATATAGTACTGGATAATCCTTCACATCCCTAATATAAAATAAATTCTCTTTAATTTTTTCAGGAGTATGTACAAGCTCATAATTCATGGTTAATAATAAGGCTTCCATAGCATGACACTTTTTAGGAAATTTCTTTTTAGCCACTAGTTTTAATTCTTCAACAACATAAGACGAAAGAATTAATTCATGCTTTGAGAAAATACAATCCATCATTGTAGTCATTCTCTGGCTTGAAAATAATAATGCTGATATCAATACATTTGTATCCAGCATAATCCGCATTTATTTCACCTGACTCTCATCCCGCATCTCTTTAATCATATCCATCACATCATCTTCGTCCTTCAACCCTAATCTCTCTGCTTCACCTGCAAATTCCGCCTGTGCCTCACGCAATGCATACATTGACGAATTCATCATATACACTCTGCCTGCCTCCTCCACAAACAAAACCTTATCACCATTTTTTATACCGAGCTTTTTCCGTATCTCAATAGGAATAGTCAGCTGCCCCTTTGATGTTACTTTTGCCAAATCCATATAAAACTCCCCTTTCTAGCAGCATTCCTTACATTCATTGTTTTCCTTACTGCTATTTTACTATTTTCCAAATCATTTTTCCACCAAGTTTTTATATTCCCATATACAGATAATTATATCAAAAGCAGCTTGCACTAGCCCCAGACAATAAATACCATTTCTCATCACATATTATGTTTGCAATAAAAAAGAAGACCTTCTGCCCATACACAAAAGGTCTTCCTGCCACTTATCGAAATATTAAAATTTATCCAGCCCTTCACAGCACCGCTGCTTCTGCCACAAAACTTTACTTTAAGTCAGTCTTCAGGTACTAGCCAACACAGGTGAGGGAGCAGACTGCTTTTCATAATGAGCCCTGTCACCTTTCCGCAGGAAAGGCAATCCATGACGTACATTACATAGACGCCGGCTTGTGAGAAAAACCAGCATACACCACTAGCGCACCCCATATCAGCCGATACATCATAAAGAGCCACAGGCATATACCCTAAGCCAGTGCATAAATTTCCTTGGTACTTAGCGACTGACAAGCTTTAGCGCCGTCAGAGCTTAGTACCGCTAGGTAATTTAATGCAGCGAGAGCGTGGTGGAATTTAGACCGATTTTCGCAGAAAATCGAGCTCACTTTAGTTGATCGTGCGGTATATGCCGTGGCGAACGAGATATATCACTAATGCCCACTCAGCGCCCTATGGCATTGACAGTACAACCTATGAAGCACCTCTGGCCATGTTATCTGCTTTAGCACTTTTCCTTATGAATTATTTAATAGCGATTGGAAAAAAATACGTCTATCCCTAGCCAGGCACTAAATATTCCAGCACACACATACAGAATTTCCCATATAAAAAGACCTGAGTACAAGGCTTTCCCTCATCCTCAGGTCCATCATCTGTCCTTTTATACCAATGTTTCCACAGGATATGCCGTATATCCCTCATAAAAATAGCTGGCATCCAGCCCCTTCATAAACACAGTCCTGTCATGAATATCCTTCGTCAAAGCTCCCTGCAGCAGCGTACGAATCTCCAGATCATTTACAGGACTCCGCTCCATAGCGCTCAGATAAGCCTTCTTATCCACTCTGGCCCAGTCCACAACCACCTGCAGCTCCTGCCTCAGTATCGCATCCAGCCAGATTCTTGTTGCCCTGCCATTACCTTCCCGGAATGGATGCGCCACATTCATCTCCACATACTTTTTAATAATCTCCTCATAGCTCTTTTGAGGCATCCTGGAAACATCCTCCAGAGTCATAGCCAGATAACGCACCGGCGCAAAAGGGAAATTTCCCTTAGCAATATTACTATTTCTCACCTGGCCAGCAAAATTATACACATCCTGGAAAAGATAGCCATGTATGGCAGATAGGCCAGCAAAAGTCCCAATTTCAAAGGTATCCAGAATCTGCTTATCCCAAAGCTCAATAGCCCGCAGCTTTGACAGACGCTCTTCTTCTCTGGCCAGCTCCAGATAATCTGTTATCCCCAGCTTATTATTTTGCAAAAGGTTAGTATCATCCATGGAATTTGTCATGACATCTATCCTCCAATAGCCTGCAGCAGGCTGCATCATTCCCAGATTTCGCCGTACTGTGTTTTCTTAATATGGGTTGCCTTCCACTGCTGGGTAAAGGCCAGCACCTCCTGCAATATCTGGCTCTTTTTATAGGTCAGTGCTGGCAGCGGTTTCTGGCTTTTTGCTGACAGCTTTTTCGTTTCATAATTATAGATTCTGGTATTCAGGTACTGATAGGACAGCTCCTCCGTGTTAAACCTGGTCCTGTAGGCATACATATACCTTTCCCGGCACTTCACCAGATACATATCCACCAGTATTTCATGGTCACTGACAACTTCAATGGAATTCACATCGATATAGTAGCCAGTATTATTCTGAGCATCCACAAAATAACGGTCCACCTTCACCTTAGCCAGA
Organism: Selenomonadaceae bacterium; assembly: GCA_017390245.1. GTDB lineage: Bacteria > Bacillota > Negativicutes > Selenomonadales > Selenomonadaceae > Anaerovibrio. Next base: position 17,177 of record JAFPCE010000243.1, on the reverse strand, counting down.
CAATCCTGCCCAGCCAGGCCCAAAAGCCCCGCCACAATGCCCAAGCACAATATTAACCTGCCACATCTCTTCACCAAATCCACCGTCAAACACACTTTCTCTCCCCCACAGCGGGGGTGTTGTATTTATGAATATTTTATAAACATTAAAGGTCACAGCCATATGCCCTTAAGCCAGAGCTTGGAGAGCCTTGGTACTTAGCGATTGACAAGCATAGCGCAGTCAGAGCTTAGTTCCACTAGGCGGTTCCTAGGAGCGAGAGCGTTCTGGCATAGGGCATATGGTGTGACTATTTTTTACTGTTATTTCTTGAAATATAGCACTGCTGCCCCAGACAACAATCCCAGCACCACGCTCATGCCCATCACCACAGTCGAAATCCCCGCCTGCAGCCAGCCATCCTGTGGCGCCACTCCCAGCAGCCACTGTCCGCTGGCCACCTTCACAGGAGCAGTAGCCATTTGAGTCAGCTCTGCTTTAGACTCACCAATAACACCGCCCAGAGGCAGGTTATTCTGATTGCCGTGCAGCTGATACTCCACCTTGCCATCAGCCAGTTCTCCCAGCTTGGCCTTCTCCAGCACCTTAGCACCATCCCAGATAGTAAAAAGATTGCCTACATAATCAAAGCCCTGAGTCTTGTTGTTATAAGCATAGGAAGTAGCCCTGGCCACAAGCAGCACCTTGCCATCAGGCAAAGTCACCGGCCCCACCAGCCGCATGGTATCCTCACCACCAGCAGCCTCAGACTGCAGCCGCTTCAGCTCTCCCTGCAAAACAGGAGCCTGCAAAATCGCCGTATAAGGAGAATATGCACCAACAGCACCACTAGCAGACATAAACTGCACGCCAATAGCCTCTGGATGCTCCTGCACAAAAGCCTGGCCAGAAGCCATTACCCACTGAGGCACAGCCATGCCGTTCACCTTCGGCGCATTCTGCCCCTGCCTTTCCAGCTCCGCAGTAATAGCCGTCATATTCTGAGCAGACTGCTCTATATAACCAGCATAGGTAACAGCCTGCTGCTGCAAGGTATGCTGCTGCTCCTGCTGGCTATAGGTACTGGCATAGCCCCCCAGCAAAAGCCCGCAGGTCAGCACCACCAAAAAAGCCAGCACCGCCAGCACCCACTTCTTCAAATCCAGCTGAGTCATACAAATCCCCCCTCAACCCCCAAAAAGGCTAACGCATTTAACTGCGCACAAAACATAATTAAACTATCAAAACTGCTTCTAGCCCATTATAGAGCCTCATCAATATACCCTAGGTCAGAACCTGAAGAGCCTTGGTACTTAGCGATTGACAAGCAAAGCGCAGTCAGAGCTTAGTTCCACTAGGCGGTAATATAGCAAGATTTTGGCACAAAATCGTGCTCGCCTCAGTTTATTCCGGTAGCGAGAGCGTTCTGACAAGGGCATATTATGAGGCGAATCATCTCAATCTACGACAAAAATATATTCATATAGTGAAATTTATCAATATGAAATATAATATAGTCAGCCTTCCACTATGCCCCGCACCATTTTCTCAAACTTCACCCTGGGAATCCTCACGAAATGACCACAGCCCTGGCACTTCATGCCAAAATCCATGCCAACTCTCGTCAGCTCCCAGATATCACTGCCACAAGGATGCAGCTTCTTCATCCGCACCACATCCCCCACATTATAAACAATGTGCTCCATAAAATCACCCACATTCACTTATATTAACGAAAAAAAATTAAAAATTTCTTAAGATAGAAAGGATTTTTCCCATGAGCACCACTTTAAATCTCGCTGTTCTGCAGCTTCCCATCCGCTTCAGCAAAATAGCTGACAACATCTCCACCACGCAATCCATGCTGGCACAGCACATGGCAGAGCATCCAGACACCGAAGCCATTCTCCTGCCAGAGCTCTGGACCACTGGCTTCTACCCACAGCCATTGTCAGACTATGCTGATAGCGACGGACAGTCAATCAAAAAGCTATACTCAAAGCTGGCGCAAAAACATCACATCTACATCATCGGCGGTTCTGTCATCACCAAAACCAATGACAAATACTATAACACCAGCTATGCCTTCGCTCCAGATGGAAAGCTTCTGACCACCTACAACAAAACCCATCTCTTCTCCTATGCCGGTGAAGACCAGTACTTCACGCCAGGAGACAGCTTAACCACCTTTACTATTAAAAGCATCAAATGCGGCATCATCATCTGCTACGATCTGCGTTTTCCAGAGCTAGCCAGAAAGCTGGCCCTGGAAAATATCGACCTGCTCTTTCTCCCCGCCGCCTGGCCCCAGAAGCGCCTCATGCACTGGGACACTCTCCTGAGAGCCAGGGCCATCGAAAACCAGATATACGTAGCAGCCTGCAACGGCATCACCCGTTACAGAGAAGACGGCAACCAGCTAGGCGGCCACTCCGTCATTCTGGACCCATGGGGGCAGGAGCTAGCCAAAGCCAGTGACAAAGACGCCACCAGCGACAAACCATCAGGCCAGATCATCACCGCCCAGCTTGACACCAGCACGCTCACCAGCATCCGCAGCACCATCAACGTCTTCCAGGACCGCCGCCCACACCTCTACTAAGGTCTCCCGACCACCCGCCCCTGTTCTATTTCCATAGCGGATTTTAATAAGGCTTCGCCATTCCTGTATTTGTCTTGTCCCACCCGCCGCCCTCAATACTTCATATTGAGGAAAAAAAGACTTTGCAGATATACTCGGAAGAGCCACGGCCATATAACCTAAAACAGGTTGTGAAGAGTATTTAGAAGATTTTTTCGTAGAAAAAACTTCTCACTTAGATGCTCTTGGTACTTAGCGATTGACAAGCTTAGCGCAGTCAGAGCTTAGTACCACTAGGCAGGGATTTAGCAAGATTTTGGAACAAAATCGTGCTCGCCTTAGTTACTCCCCAAAGCGAGAGCGTCCTGTGTAGGTTATATGCCGTGGCGAAACTACTATATTCCCTAACCAAATAGCACCTAGAAAGAAAGGCTCTCATTGCGAGAGCCTTTTTCACATCCTTATACATTGAAGCGGAAATTCGTCACATCCCCGTCCTGCATCACATAATCCTTGCCTTCCAGTCTCACCTGGCCCTTTTCCCTGGCAGCCGCCACAGACCCAGCAGCAATCAGATCATCATAATTCACAATCTCAGCCCGGATAAAGCCACGCTCAATATCAGAATGAATCTTGCCAGCAGCCTTTGGTGCCACAGTACCCTTGGTAATAGTCCAGGCACGGCACTCATCAGTACCAGCTGTCAGGAAGGTCATAAGCCCCAGCAAATCAAAAGCAGCCTTAATAAGCTTCTCTAAGCCAGACTCCTCCAGCCCCAGCTCATGCAGGAACTCCCTGGCATCCTCATCCTCCAGCTCAGCAATCTCAGACTCAACCTTGGCAGAAATAGTAACCACCTCAGCCCCCTCAGTTGCTGCATATTCCTTCACCCGCTGTACATACTCATTGTCAGTATCAGCAGTAGTAACCTCATCCTCGCCCACATTGGCAATATACAAGGTAGGCTTAGCTGTCAGGAAATTCATTTCCTTAATCATAGCCTTTTCATCATCAGTCAGCTCCACGCTGCGGACAGTCTGTCCCTGCTCCAAAGCTTCCTTGATGCGCTGGAGAATAGCCTCCTCCACTTTAGCTTCTTTGACGCCAGACTTAGCCAGCTTCACCAGCTTCAACAGACGGCGCTCCAAAACCTCTAGGTCAGCCAGGCACAGCTCAGTATTGATAATCTCAATATCACGGATAGGATCAATAGAGCCCTCCACATGGGTAATGTCACCATTTTCAAAGCAGCGCACTACCTGGGACACTGCATCCACCTGGCGGATATGCTCCAGGAACTTGTTGCCCAGGCCCTCGCCCTTAGATGCACCCTTTACCAGACCTGCAATATCCACAAAGCGGAAAGCAGCAGGAGTGGTCTTCTTGGAATTATACAGCTCATGCAGCACCTGCAGACGCTTATCAGGCACCTCAACGATACCAACATTAGGCTCAATGGTGCAGAAAGGATAATTTGCCGCCTCAGCACCAGCCTTAGTAATGGCGTTAAACAAAGTACTTTTGCCTACGTTAGGCAAACCAACGATACCAACCTCTAAATTACTCAACTTATTTCACCCTTTTTATCTTAAATAAAAATTTACTTCCGATACCCTTGCGGATTTTTCCGCTGCCAGTTCCAGGAATCCCGGCACATGTCCTCCAGGCCCCGCTTTGCTTTCCAGCCCAGCACTCTGGCTGCCTTGCTGGCATCGGCATAGCATACTGGCAAATCTCCGGCACGTCTTGTGCCAATCACATAGTTTACCTTCATGTCATTGACCTTCTGGAAGGCATTTACCAGCTCCAGCACGCTATATGGCGTGCCTGTGCCCAGATTAATAATATCAATGCCCTGTTCACGATTCAGATACTCTACAGCCTTTACATGGCCGTCTGCTAAATCCATAACATGGATATAATCCCTCTGGCAGGTGCCATCTGGCGTGTCGTAATCATCGCCAAACACTGTCAGCTTCTCCCGGATGCCTACAGCAGTCTGGGTAATATATGGCATGAGATTGTTAGGTATCCCCTTAGGGTCTTCACCAATCTCCCCGGACTCATGGGCACCAATAGGATTGAAATACCGCAAAATCACAATGGAAAGCTCAGGATCTGTTAATGCCACATCCTGGAAAATCTGCTCCATCATGGACTTGGTCCAGCCATAAGGGTTAGTACAGGACCCCTTGGGCATATTCTCCTTGTATGGTGATGGATTTTCCTCACCGTATACCGTAGCAGAGGAGGAGAATATTATCTTCTTTACCCCTGTAGCCTCCATAGCCTCCAAGAGGGACAATGTGGTATTAATATTATTTCTATAGTAGCGGATAGGCTGCTGTACAGACTCCCCTACAGCCTTCAGGCCAGCAAAATGGATAACAGCATCAGGCTGTTCCTGGGCAAATACTTCCTTTACCTTGGCTCCATCCTGTACATCTATTTCATACAGGGCAATCTTTTTCCCAGTTAAGGCCTCCACCCGCTTCACTGCTTCTGGACAGCTGTTACTGAAATTATCAGCTATTACTACTTCATAACCGTTATTTAAAAGCTGCAGAGCCGTATGGCAGCCAATGTAGCCAGCGCCTCCAGCCAAAAAAATCTTCATGTTCATCCTCCCCCTTCACTCACAAGGAATAATTAGCAGGTGTTTTAATCTACAATGCCTACATCATATACCGCACGCCAGAACGCTCCCGCTACCTGGACCCGCCTAGTGGAACTAAGCTCTGACTGCGCTTTGCTTGTCAATCGCTAAGTACCAAGGCTCTCCTAGGTTCTGGCTTAGGGTATATGATGTGGCTTATCACCTTATAAATTTCGTATTCAGCTCTTGTATGTATGCCTTGAACTTCTCGCCTAAGTCTTCCCGGCGCAGGGCATATTCCACAGTGGCTTTTAAGAACCCCAGCTTGTCGCCTACATCGTAGCGCTGGCCTTCAAAGCAGTAGGCCCATACTGGCTCAATTTTCGCCAGCTGCTTCAAGGCGTCTGTCAGCTGGATTTCCCCGCCTTTGCCAGGCTTGGTCTGCTCTAGCAGCGGGAAAATGGATGGTGATATGATATACCGGCCCAGAGCAGCTACATTGGTAGGCGCTTCATTTAAATCTGGCTTTTCCACCATATCTGTAACCTTTAACAGCTTGCCACCGGCGATTTCCTTACCGGACACAATGCCATAGGAGGATACCTTTTCATGAGGCACCTGCTGGCACCCCAGCACCGACCCGCCATAGGCATCATAAATATCTATTAACTGCTTTAAAGCAGGCTTTTCACCTTTTTTTGTATCATTATAAACCAGGTCGTCACCTAAGAGCACAGCAAAAGGCTCACCTGCCATAAAGGTTTTGGCACACAGCACTGCATCACCTAAGCCCCGCATTTTCTTCTGGCGGATATAGTGCACATTGATGTCTGCAGTTTCCCGCACCATGGCAAGCAAATCGTCCTTGCCCTGTTCCTCCAGCACCCGCTCCAGATTTGGCGCAGAATCAAAATGATCCTCAATGGCACGCTTGGCATGGCCGCTGATAATCAAAATCTCCTCAATGCCACTGGCCAGGGCTTCTTCTACTATATACTGAATGGTAGGCTTGTCCACAATTGGCAGCATTTCCTTTGGTGTTGCTTTGGTTGCAGGCAGAAACCTGGTACCGAATCCCGCCGCTGGAATAACCGCCTTGGTAATCTTTGCCACAATACCATCCCCTCTCAAAGACAAAATAATTCTTTTTATTATAACATTTTCTGTAAAACTGCTCAACTATTGCATTATGTCTGCTCATTACATTCTGGCAGTATGCTTATTTGTCTGCGCTAAATTTCTTTTCCAGCAAAATTTTCAAAATCCCGCAAAAAAGCCTCCGGCACATGCCGGAGGCTTTCACATTCATATACAATTACGCCAAAACCTTGGACAAGCGGATATACTCTGCGTCTAAGGTTTTTCTATTTCTTGCTGCCTCTTCCATAGGCACCTTTACTACAGTACCAGTATCAAGGCCATACATGATTTCAGATTCACCCTGCAGGATGCCCAGTGCTGCCTGTTCCCCTAAGAGGCTGGCCTGGATACGATCCTCAACAGTTGGAGAACCGCCACGCTGGATGTGTCCCAGCACAGTAACACGAGTATCAATCTGAGTCTTTTCCTGTACCTGCTTGCCAATTTCCACAGCAGAGCCAGCACCCTCAGAAACTACGATAATGCTGTACTTCTTGCCCTTGGCATAGGCTGCCTTGATTTCCTCACACATCTGGTCAATATTGTACTTCGCCTCAGGCACCAGTACGTATTCAGCACCGCCAGCAATGCCAGTAGTCATAGCCAGCCAGCCTGAGGTCTTGCCCATAACCTCCAGCACAATAATGCGGCGGTGAGCACAGGCAGTATCACGGAGCTTGTTAATAGCGTCCACTACAGTATTGGCTGCAGTATCAGAGCCAATGGTGTAGTCAGTGCCCCAGATATCATTTTCAATAGTACCAGGAATGCCAATGACCTTGATACCCAGCTTGCTCAGCTCCAATGCACCAGCAATAGTACCGCTACCACCAATGACAATCAAGCTGTCAATGCCATGCTTCTTCAAATTGTCAGCACAGGTCTGTCTGGCACTTTCCTCAAAGAACTCCTTACAGCGGGCAATCCCCAGAAAAGTACCACCCTTCTGAATCATATCACCTACACTGCGGCTGTTCAGTTCCTCAATTTTATCCTCTAACAGTCCCTTATAGCCATTACGGACACCCCAGATACGTCCATTTTGATGAATAATGGTCCGCACCACAGCCCGGAGAGCCGCATTCATACCTGGACAGTCATTACCACTAGTTAAAACAGCAACATTCTTCATGACACTATCTCCTTCACGAACAAATTATTATCTCTATTTTAACATAAAAGGGCGGGCAGGTGGGAAAATTAATTCATTCTTGCTTTAAATTCCCGCTCCACATCCCTGCGTACAGCCTTCTCCGTCAGATCCCGGCGCTTGTCGTAGTTATGCTTACCACTAGCCAGTGCCAGCTCCACCTTAGCTCTGCCCTGCTTGAAATACACCTTCAAAGGCACTAAGGTAAAGCCCTTTTCCCTGGTCTTGCTGAAAAGCTTCACAATCTCATATTTGTGCATCAGAAGCTTTCTTGGCCGCGAGGCATCATGATTAAAGATATTGCCCTGCTCATAAGGGCTGATGTGCATATTCTGCACAAAAATCTCGCCATTTTTAATCTCTCCATAGCTGTCCTTCAGATTAGCCTTGCCAGCCCGGAGAGACTTCACCTCAGTGCCCTGCAGCTCAATGCCAGCCTCATAGGTTTCATGTATAAAATAATCGTGCCGTGCCTTGCGGTTCTCACAGGCAATCTTCACGGCCGCATTCTTACGTCCCATCTTCTTTTCTCCTCTTAATAGATGATTTTGATACATTAACGATATTTATAAAAGAGCACCAGCCATATACCCTAAGCCAGAACCTGAAGAGCCTTGGTACTTAGCGACTGACAAGCAACGCGCCGTCAGAGCTTAGTTCCACTAGGCGGTTTCCGGTAGCGAGAGCGTTCTGGCGTGCGGTATATGGTGGTGTGCAAATTGTCATATTTGCAATGGATCAAAATCAGCTATAATCCCTGAGCCGTGGCGCTTGCCCTTCCGCTTTTCATGCTTCTTGCTTTTCTTGCCTTTTTTCGCATCCTTAGCACCGCGGGAGCTTGCGCCAGCTCCGGTTTCACCTTTGGTGTTTTGCTTCTTTTTGCCCTTTTTCTTATCGCTTTTTGCCTTGCTCTTGGCCTTTTTCACGCTCTTGTCACCAGTCTTGGCCTTAGAACCTTTGCGGCCTTCTGCCATTGCTCTGTCCTTGCTGTCTTCCATATTGAGGGCCTTAGGATCACAATTATCCTTTACCACAAAATCCAGTGACTTGGCTTCTAAATCAGCCCGCACCAGCACAATCTCCACTTCATCCCCTAACTGATAACGGCGGTGATGGTGAGTGCCTACCAGAGCATACTGGCTTTCCACATAATCATAATAATCATCCTGCAAAGCAGTAATGTGCACCAGACCCTCTACGCCATTTTCCAGCTCTACGAAAATGCCAAAGCCAGTAACACTGCTGATACAGCCCTTGAAGGTATCTCCCACAAACTGAGCCATGTACTCTACTTTCTTTAAGTCAGTAGTATCACGTTCAGCATTAACAGCAATGCGCTCCCTCTGAGATGCATGATCTGCCAGCTCAGAGAGCTTAGCTGTCAGCTTCTCATTTTCCTTAGCAGACTCCAGCTGCTTTCTAAAAGAAGCCCTCAGCTGGCGGTGTACCAGCAAATCCGGATAACGGCGAATTGGTGAAGTAAAGTGAGTATAGAACTCCGCTGCCAGGCCAAAGTGGCCTAAATTCTCAGCTGCATATCTGGCCTGCTGCATAGAGCGGAGAGCTACAGTGCTGACGATGCGCTCTGCCGGACCTCCTTCAATTTTCTCTAAGGTTTGCTGCAAATCCTTTGGCTTCACACTGCCGTTTTCACCAGTACGGACATGGAGACCAAAGGTAGACAAAAGGCCGTTAAGGGCGGTAATCTTAGACTCCTCAGGCACTTCATGGACACGGTAAACAAAAGGCTTCTTCCGGCGGCACATGTGCTCAGCCACAGTTTCATTGGCAGCCAGCATGCACTGCTCCACAATGGATTCACCTAAATTGCTGACACGCTTTTTCAGCCCAACAGCCTTGCCATTTTCATCCAGCTTCACCTTGATTTCCGGAATCTCAAAATTAATAGAGCCCCGGCGATGACGGTACTTGTACATGGCGTTGCGGACATCCTGCAAATTATACAAAAGTGGCAAAATATCCTCATTATCCTTAGTAAATTCCTTGTCATGCTCCACCAGGATTTTGTTCACTAAGGTATAGGTTAAACGGCGGTAAACATGAATTACCACCGGCAGAATCTTATAGCTGGTAACCTTGCCCTCAGGGCTGATTTCCATTTCGCAGGCCATAGACAACCTGTCCACATTGGCATTTAAGCTGCAAATGCCGTTAGACAGTGCCTTTGGCAGCATTGGCACAACCCTGTCCACCAGATAAACACTAGTGCCACGAGCCTGGGCCTCCACATCCAGCGGTTCCCCCTCCCGGACATACCAGCTGACATCAGCAATATATACCCCCAGGAAGAAGCTGCCGTCCTCATGCTTTTCTACATAGACACCATCATCTAAGTCCTTAGCATCCTCACCATCAATGGTAACAATCTTCAAGTGGCGGCGGTCCTCACGGCCATCCACACCAAGGTGCTCCTCAGCATTAATGTACTGCTCCACATTATCTGCCGCCTGCTGCACCTCCTCAGGGAAGGTTTCCGCCAGGTCATATTGCCGCATAATAGAGAGAATGTCCACGCCAGGATCTCCTGCCTGCCCCAGCACCTCTACCACCTTGCCCTCGGCCTTCAGATGCTTTTCCGGCCACTGGGTGATTTCTACTACCACCTTAGCACCAGTGGTGGCATCCATGCCGCAGTCCTTTGGAATGTAAATATCTCCCTTGATACGGGTATCATCTGGAGATACAAAAGCAAAATTACGGCTGGCGCTGTACATGCCAACAATGCGGTTGTTGGCCCGCTCCACCACCTTGATGATACGGCCTTCACGAGCCTTGCCAGCAACACTGGCTGCAGAATTAAACAATTCCACCTGCACCTTATCACCATTCATGGCAGTGTTCAAGTCACCCCGCATGATGAAAATATCCTCCTGGCCTTTCTTCAGGCCTTCCGGAGTAACAAAGCCAAAGCCCTTGGCATTTAAGCCCAGCACGCCAGTTATAACCTCACCCTGAGGCACAGCCTGCACTACTGGCAGGCTATTTTCCCTGCTTCTGGCCTTGTTGCGCTTAGCATTTATTTCCTTCATCAAACCGCTTAAGGACTTGCCAGGTCTGGCCTTGCCTTTAGATGGGCGGTGTCTGGTTGGTTTATTATTCCTTGGTTTAGCACTCATAGCTATCCCCTCTTACTTTCTTTTCAAAAATACACACTTCTTCATTGAAAACACATTTTTTATCTCTGCAAGCAGCCATCCTGCTTTACTATCACCAATTACTCCTTAACTGGCTGTTGTAAAAATTCCGCTATTTTCTCAAATACAGCTTCCCGGTCACACCCCAGAGACACAAGATGCCCTGACTTTTCCAGCCACATGATTTCCTTTTCATAGCTGCCAGCATTGGTGTAAATATATGAACCGCTTCTGTCCCGTACAGTATGATCCTCGTGGCTCTGCACTACTAAAAGAGGACACCGCAGCCTTGGCAGCTCCTTCTTGACCCTGTCAATTAAATCCAGTACCTCATGAATGGAAATCATAGGCATTTCGCCATAGGATACATTGCACTCTGGCGGCACGTCAGCAATATTGCGCCGCTTTTTCGGATAGTACCTGCAGCCGCACTTTTCCCTGGCAGGTAAGCGGTACAGCTGCCTGTCCTCATGGATAAATATAGGGGCAGCTAAGGTAACCACCTTTTCCACCTGTCCGTCAGCAGCTAAAAGCAGGCTCAATAAGCCTCCCATGGACTGCCCCACTACAGAAATATGCTGGCACATACTAGCCAGGATAGAATATCCATCACACAATGAATCGTACCAGTCGTCATAGGTAGTCTGAGCCAGAGCCTCCGGCGTAGTGCCATGGCCAGCTAATCTGACTGCCAGCACTGTATAGCCCTGTTTATGTAAATATTGTCCCAGCAAAAGCATTTCTGCCGGTGCTCCTGTGAAGCCATGCACCAGCAATACTCCATGATCCCCTCCTGGCAGCAGGAAGGGCTCACCGCCACGTAGTATCATAGAGAAACCTCCCCAAAATAAAAGAAAGCGTTCATCCATCAATGCCCACAAGCCGATAGAGAACGCCTCTTAGTTTTGATTATGATGTCATCTTAGCAATTACTAAGGTAATAACGCCAAACAATACTGCAAAAACAACAGTCACACGAGCCAGCAAGGCATCCATACCACGGGCACTGCTGCTAAAAACAGTATCGCTGCCACCGCCCATGCCCATACCAGCGGACTTAGGGCTCTGAGCTACAACAGAACCAATCAGCACCAATGCAACCAAAGCATCAAAAACCATTAAAACCGTAAGCACTCTACGGACCTCCTATTCTAAGTTAAAGCTATTATGCAAAAATAAATAGCATCCACTTCTACAAGGGATACTTATTCCTTTTATTATAATAGCACAGAAAACAGGCAAAAACAAGTACCGTGTCTTACTCAGCCTATGCGCTTGCAGTGGCTCTTATTACTACAGCTTTCCTATATAGTAATGGATAATTTTTCCTGTGTCATTGAACCTGCAGTTGAACAATTTAAATCAATTGACGAAAATTCACCACTGTGCTAGCATGAAGCTAACAAAATTATTGCAGGTGGTGAAACTATGGGAACATATTTAAATCCGGATAACGATGAATTTATCATGGCACTAAATTCCAAGCTTTATGTAGACAAAAGCTTGCTGATTAGTACTGTCAATGAGTGTGTCAGAACGCTCCAGCGCTATATGTGTATCAGCAGGCCACGGCGTTTTGGCAAATCCACAGCTTTAAATATGCTCTCTGCCTATTATAGCCGTGGCGAAGATACTGCGGCATTTTTTTCCAGGCTGCAAATTGCCCGTGATGCATCTTTTACTACCCATTTAAATAAATATAATGTGTTACGCATTAACGTACAGGATTTTCTCAGTTTTTCCACTTCCATTACCGAGATGCTGAATACCATTAGCAAATATATCATTAGTGATCTCTTAGACGAATATCCAGATATACGTTATAAAGATACAGCTAATCTGGTGCAGGTAATGAAGGATATTTATGCCCAAAAACCAATTCCTTTCATTATTCTTATTGATGAATGGGACTGTTTGTTCAGGGAATATCAAGGTGATGACCAAGGGCAAAGACAATATTTAGATTTTCTCAGGACCTGGCTGAAGGACAAATCTTATGTAGGCCTGGTATACATGACAGGTATTCTGCCTATAAAAAAATATGGCACGCACTCAGCTCTGAATATGTTTACTGAGTATTCCATGACTGATCCCCGGGAGCTGGCCGAATATTTTGGTTTTACAGAAAATGAAGTTCGCGCCCTCTGCCAGCACAGGAATCAAAGCTATGAAGAGGTAAAAGCCTGGTATGATGGTTATGAGCTGCTAATACCACACAACAGTCACAATGACACAGACTGGAAAAGCTATTCCCTTTATAATCCTAAATCAGTTATAGAGGCTATGCTCAGTGGTCATTGCGGACCATATTGGAATAAAACGGAAACCTATGAAGCACTGAAAATTTATATTCAAATGAACTATGATGGCTTGAAGGATGCCATTGTTACTATGATGGCGGGCTCTAGTGTGCAGATAGATACCAGCACCTTTAACAATGACATGACCACCTTCCATAGTAAGAATGATGTGCTTACCCTGCTAGTACATTTGGGATATTTAAGCTATAATGCTAAAACAAAAACTGTTGCTATCCCTAACCGTGAAATCTACAAAGAATATGCCAATGCCGTCAGCCTTATGAACTGGCCAGAGGTTACAAAATCCATCCAGTCATCCCAGCAGCTGCTGCAGCACTTAATAGCAGGTGACGCTGAGGCAGTAGCACAAGGACTAGATACTGCCCATGCAGAGATTTCTATTTTAAAATACAATGATGAAAACTCTCTTAGCTGTGCCATTAATCTGGCCTTCTATTTTGCCCGTGAATATTACACCATTATCCGTGAATTGCCATCCGGCAAAGGCTTTGCGGATATTACTCTGCTGCCTAGACCTAAGTATGCTGAGAAACCGGCCATTATCATTGAACTAAAATGGGATAAATCTGCTGCTGGTGCTATACGGCAAATAAAGGAAAGAAACTATACTGGTGTTTTGCAAAATTATACTGGAAACATTCTTTTAGCTGGCATTACCTATGATAAGCACAGCAAAAAGCACCAATGCATTATTGAAAAAATCTGATTATGACCAAAAAAAAGCGCAGCCATGGCTGCGCTTTTCTTTATTTTCGTATTTATAGCTTTTTACTTTAATCAATCCGGCAAATCTGAATCTTATTAGTAAAGTTGCCCTTGCTCATGTTTTCCTTAATGCCGGAGGTAACAATGGCAATTTCTCCCTTGTTCACAAAGCCTTCCCTGAGAGCTGCTGCCATAGCTGCCCCAGTTGGATCTGGCTCATCATCCCAGAGACGGCCATTAACCAGCTGGACACCCCAGTACAGGGACAGCTGTCTTGCTACCTTGGCACTGGCTGCATAAGCGATAATATCTGCCCTAGGACGGTACTTGGACACCATCTTGGCAGTGTAGCCCGTAACAGTTGGGGTAAAGATTGCAGTAGCATAAAGCTCATAGGCCAGCTGCACGCTGGAATGAGCCACAGCGTCAGTAATGCGGGTCTGCTTTTCAATGCCCAGGTGCTCAAAGCGTCTCTTGTAGTGCATGGACTCCTCAGTTTTCCTGGCAATCTTGCTCATGGTCTGCACTGCCTCCACTGGATAGTCACCGCTGGCAGTCTCACCGCTGAGCATAATGGCATCAGTACCATCAAACACAGCATTAGCAACATCAGAAACCTCTGCACGGGTAGGACGTGGATTAGTGGTCATGGACTCCAGCATCTGGGTTGCCACAATAACCAGCTTGCCAGCCTTGTTGCACTTGCTGATAATCTCCTTCTGGATAAATGGCACATCCTCAGCAGGCACCTCCACACCCAGGTCACCACGGGCCACCATAATGCCGTCGGCAGCCTCAATAATATCATCCAGGTTCTTGACGCCTTCCATATTCTCAATCTTGGCAATAATCTCCATTTTGCCATTATGCTCTTCTATGAGCTTGCGGATAGCCTCCACGTCGCTGGCGCGCTGGATAAAGGAAGCAGCCACAAAATCCATATCATTTTCCACGCCGAAAATAATATCCTTTTCATCCTGCTCAGAAATAGGAGGCAGGCCTACAGCCACTCCTGGCACAGCCACGCGCTTGCGGGTGCTCATAGGGCCGCTGTTTAAAACGGTAGTCACAATATCCTTGCCCTTGATTTCCTTAACCTCCAGCCCTACTAAGCCGTCAGAAAGCAAAATGGTATTGCCAGGCTGCACCTCTTTGTACAGGCCCTTATAGTTAATGGAAACCCTGCTGGCATCACCCTCATCATCACTATAGGTAAGGGTAAACTCCTGCCCCTTCTCCAGCTGTACCTTACCATCCTTAAACGCCCCTAAACGCATCTCAGGTCCTTTGGTATCTAACAATAAAGGAATAATTTTATCTACATGGCGGGCAGCTTCACGAACCTTCTTAATGCGGCCTAACTGCTCTGCATGATCACCATGGGAGAAATTAAATCTGGCACAGTTCATGCCATTTTCCATCAAGCCTTCAATGACGCCTGCTTTTTCTGTAGCCGGGCCCATGGTACAAACAATCTTTGTCTTTTTCAGCATTCCTCATACACTCCTTCACAAAAGATTTAGCCAATACATTCATTATCTATAATTATCTATTATACACCTAATGATAATTCTATTATACAAATAATATACATTAGCCGCAATAAGCTCTTGCATCCAAAAAGGGGCCGCCATTGGCAGCCCCTCCTGTAGTTAATCTAAGATGATTATTAAATTTTAAACTTCATAATCTCATCCTGCAGGCCCTGGGCCATAATAGCCAGTGCACGGCTGGCATCTGCCATTTCATTCACCATAGCAGTCTGCTCTTCTGTTGCTGCTGATACAGATTCTGCCTCAGACGCTGTATCCTGGCTCAGCTTCTCCACGCTATTTAATCCATCAATAACAGTACCGGTGCTGTCATTAGCCGCATAAATGCTGTTGCGGGCTGCCTCAATATGCTCGTTAACGCTGCTGATGAGGCCATTAATATTCTGGAAGGTAGTACCGGTGTTTTCCACCATAGCACCGCCCTGGGCTGCCTCCTGCTGGCCGCTTTCCATAGCAATAACGGCATTATCTGTATCCGCCTGGATAGTATGAATAAGCTCAGAAATACTCTGAGCTGCCTCAGCAGATTCAGCTGCCAGCTTACGAACCTCTTCTGCTACTACAGCAAAGCCACGGCCGGCTTCACCAGCTCTGGCCGCCTCAATAGCAGCATTTAAGGCCAGCAGATTAGTCTGCTCAGTAATAGCGGTAATGGTATCTACAATCTGGCTGATTTCCTTGGAATTTTCCCCAAGCTTAGCCACAACCTTGGATGCTTCCTGCATCTTCTGGTTCATAGAGCCAATCTGGGCAATAGCATCCCTGACGATTTTCTGGCCTTCCTCAGCACCAGCCCGGCTCTGCTCAGAAGCTGTCTGCATGCCCTCCGCCTTTTTCAGCACGTTGTTCATCTCATGGCCCATGCCATCAGCCTTATCCTTCATATCACCTAAAAGCCTGGTCTGCTCCGTAACAGCCCCAGCCATGTTGACTACATTATTAGCCACATTAGTCAGACTGCCAGAAATCTGTTCAGCACTGGCTGTCAGTTCCTCACTGGCCGCTGCAGTCTGCTGGGCAGAATCACGGATAGTGCTTAAGAGCTTCCGCAGCTTTTCCTTAGTGGTATTAATGGCCTTGCCCATAGTGGCAATCTCATCCTGGCCGCTGGCATTGATGTCAGGCACTGTCAAATCGCCATTAGACACGCTGTTTAAAACATCCACTGCTGCCACAATAGGTGCCACCACTTTCTTAGCAATAAATGTAGAAACCAGTGTGAAGATTATCATCATGACAACGGTAATACCTGCCATGGTATAGATAAAGTTGGTCTCCAGATTGTCCAGTGTCTCCGCCGGAATGCCCATGTACAGCATACCAATGGTCTGGCCATTAGCATCCTTAATAGGATCATACATCGCCAGATATTCCTTGCCTTCTACTGCCACCATGCCAGTCAGGGTATTGCCCTGCTTCAGTACCTCTTCCTGTACCTTCTCGCTGGCACTGGTACCTACAATGCGCTTGCCGCTGGCATCCTTAAAGCTGGTAGCTACACGGGTAGCACCCTCAAAGAAGGTAACATTGTTGCCGCTCAGCTCAGCAAAGTGATCCACCTGTACCTCGTCGCCGTTAACCTTAAAATTCCCCTTATAAAGGCCGTCAGCTTTTTTCTCCCAGGCCCCTGGGTGGCTTTCATTAAAAGCATACCGCATCTGGTTCACATCAGACTCTGCCTTCTGCATAAGCGCCACTTCAAAGCCATGGTCAGCTACCATAAAGCTGGCTACACCCAGCAGCAGGCTGGCAATAATGACACAGGCATTAACCAGAATAACTAATTTCTTCTGTAAGCTCATTCTTTAACTCTCCCTTCTCAAAAATCGAATAAACCTTACTCCCCTAGCCCTTATCTATCATTGAACACGTTCAAAGTGTTGAAAAATAATTAGACAACTGCTTGCCTTACCTCTGGTTATTAATTTTCTAAAACTTTTATCCTATATCAATATAAGATAAATTACTTTATTTTATTGTATTATATATAACAAATC
>JAFPCE010000242.1 GCA_017390245.1 Selenomonadaceae bacterium | reverse complement strand
TGGCTGCTCCTCATTAGCCTGGGCATTCTGCTGCTCCAGCACCAGCTTTGCCACATTCACCAGTCCGCCGCCATGAATATCCAGATTCAGCGGTCCCTCTGGCTGGTTCACAGGCACAGTATATGGCACAAACACAGTCTCCTTATCACCACGGTAAGGCCTAATGGTAGTAGCAAAGGTAATCTGCTCACCAGGCATAACCTTGGTTTTGCTAGGAATAGCCTCCAGAAGCAGTGCTGTCTTTCTAGCGCTGTCCAGGTCAATCTTCACCTTCATATCAATGATGTCAGATTCCTTGTCCCTGTTGGTGCAGATAGTATTCAAAATAGTAGTAATTTCCCCCACAGCCTGCTTAGCCACATCACTAGTATCATAGAACATATTGCGGCGCTCTACCACATTGTCCTTGCCCACATTGGTGCGGATAGTGAACTTCACATCAGCAGTATTGCCATCGCCGCGGTCCATAACCACCTGCATAGCACTGTAGGTCATGGCAGAAGCCACAGCTGTCAGAATTTTCTCATCGTAAGCCATGAGAGAATTATAGGTATAATCCTTGTTGGTATCGTTATCATGCACAGTTATAGACACTGGCACAGTCTGTGGGAAAGTTCCCAATATGCCGGCAATGCCATTTTCCCTGTCCTGATTGATACGGCCAATTAACGCCGGCTGGTTAGCCAGCTTCATGCCTGCCAGCGGGCCATTAATAGTGCCCACAATATCAGCAGAGGTCATAAAGTAATTAACATTGCCTCTGTGGGTAAAGGAATGGCCAAATGCCAGAATCCGCTTATCATCCACTGCCGTAACAGTGCCAACAGCCCCCAGGGCATAATCACCTACCACTGCAGCTACACCTACAGAGCCGCCTGGCTCTAGTGCTGCATCACTGCGCACAGTCTGGGAGGAAGCCACACTCTGCCAGGAGTCGGTATTCTTTACCACAAAGCCAGCCTTAGCCAGCTTCTCCTGCAGAAAATCCGAACCCCTATCGTTAAAACCAGAAGCCAGGAACACGTCCTTCTTGACGGAACTATCAGTTTCTTCCTCATTTTCTGATGCTGCCGCTATATTGCCATCAGTATTTACTTCATCATAGGTACGAGGAACATAACCAGTGTTATTGGCAGCTGCCTCCTCTGCCTCCTGGGCATCAGCTGCTGCAGCCTCATCATACTCTTCAGACTCATCGGATTCAGCAGATTCCTCAGATTCATCATAGTCTTCTTCCTCGGCAGACTCCTCACCAGCCTCAGCTTCCTCGGATTCCCCCAGCTCAGCATCCTCTGCCTCTGCAGTCTCTGTCAGGTCATTCTCCATTTCCTCTGTGCCTGCTTCATCAGACTCGCCAGACACACCGGCCTCATCAGCCAGATTATCAGCTAAATTTGGATTTGCCAGATATTCAGCCTTCAGGTTATCTGCCAGATTTGGATTGTTAATGTCACTGTACAAATCGCTGTTAATATTATGCAGCTTCCGCTGAGCCTTCTGCAGCTTATACTCCAGGTCTGCCTTTTCCTTGGCCTTATTCTCCATAGCCTGCTTTAACTGCACCTGTGGCAAAGTAGTCTTGTTCAGCTTATCTGGATAATCCCAGATTTTCAGCATTTCTTCAATAGGCGTCAGAATAACCCTGTCTAAATGCATGTCCTTAAAGCTGGCAGAAAGTGCTCCAGCCAGCTTGCCATCAAAATAAATCGGACTGCCGCTCATGCCGGAAATAGCACCACCCGCCTGGTCAATCACATCACCAGACACATTTACAATAATTCTCGGGCTGGCCATTTTACCGCCCCCAACAATGCCTACAATCTCCACATCAAAAGGGCGGATACGGCCATCATTGTCAATAACGGTATAACCAGTTCCCCGCATGCCAGGCTGCAAATCTGTCAGCGGAATAATCTCCGGCACAGCTGCCAGAGCTAAAGACCCCACTGCCATTGAGGCAACAATACAGCCTATTAAAAATTTTTTCTTAAGAGCAGAAAAAAATCTATACAATCAATTCACCTCATGTCTTACTATCTTTCGCTTTTAACCATTATATTAATTATAGCTAAAAATTTATGAATAGCAAGCAACTATTTCTTCAATAAAACTACAGCACTGCCCACTCTGCGTTCACTGCCATCAGAAGGGCTGTTCATTATTTTCCCCTGCAGCACCAGCTCACTAGAACCGCCGCCATCTAAGTTTATTCCCCTGACAGCGCCAAATTTCTGCAGCAGCTGGGCAGTTTCCGTCAAGGTAGTACCACCGCTGATGGACTGCCTGCCATCCACCACCAGGAACAGGTAGTGGCCATCTGCCGTAAAGCCTATAGCTGTGCGAGGGGCTTTCCCTACGGCAATATCCTTAGGGAACTGCTCGCTGGTAACGGTAACATTTACCATGCCATCCCTCAGCAGCTCTGGCCCGGCGCCAATAATAGTCTTGCACTGCTGGAATTCCTTGCCAAAGGTTTCGCCCACCTCAATGTTATCTCCCACCTTGGCATTTTTGAGGAAATCCTTCGCCTTGCCATGGACAGATAACACCAGACCGTCTGCCGGAATTTTGCTGTCCTTCTGATTTATAGCCACGATTTTCTTATTCTGCACTACATATTCCATGCCAAATTCATTGGTTTTAGTGGTGCTGCCGAAAAGCCTGTTATACAAAATCATGGTATTTTCGCCTCTGGCGCAGTTAACACCAGACAAATAAGCCCCCTGTTCTTTAAAGGTCACGTAACCGCTGTACTTAGAGGTGCTGATGAGCCAGTTGCCATCAGGCATTTCTCCCAATGAGCTGCGGTTAAAATATGTAGTGCCGGCAGTCTGCCAGTTCACTCTGTTATCACCAATCAATGAACCATCCAAATCAAAATAGCCGCCATTAACAGCTGCCACCGCCTGTTTGTCTGTAGCAATATTCTTCACGGTGCTGCGGCCACTGGCGATATTGCCACCAGCTAAAGCCAGCTCCATTTTGTAGCTGGCAGGATCCGCCTCCAGCACGTAGGCTGTCAGCATACCATTGCTATTGTAACGGACATATTTTTTATAATTTAAGCCCTGAGCTGGGATGCTTTCCTCCAGCTTTTCATACTTTTTCTCCACATCAATAATAATGCGGTCAGGCTTTTCCAGAGCAAAAACCTTTGTTGGCAATGCCACTGGCATATCCACTATCAGCTGCACTGTATCATTGCCATAAGTGCCGAAAATCAAATCCTTAATGGCGCTGCTTTTTACCTTTGGTGCAGACTTTATTGCTGTGGAAACCCCATTAACGGTAACCACCAGCCGCCGTCCATCATTTTCCCTGGTGACGGTGTACTCCATTTTCCTGGTTAAATCCATAACCAGACGAACAGCCTTATCTGTGTTGCCCACCCTGATAGCCTTCAGTTCTTTTGCATTAACCTTAGCTGTGGCATTTGCCGCTGCCACTGGCTTTGTACCTGCCTGGCTGCTCTGCACTGCACTAGCCTTGGCTGCAGCATTAGCCGTTGCTGGCATTACTGCACCCTGTGCTGCATACGAACCAGCTCCCAGCAAAAGTGCCATAACCAGCCCTAGAAGCTTCTTGTTTCCTGTCATATTTCCTCCAATAAAATGAGGCCACCCTGCGGCAGCCCCACACTATTTCTCTTAGCCGTCAATATTAATATGAATGCCCTTTTCAGCTAAAGCAGCCTGCCGGCGGGCTTCCATGTCCTTATCAGCCTGCTCCCTGGTAGTCAGCTGCTGGTAAATAACCTTGGCCAGTCCTAAGCCGCCAGCATCAGCCATATTATCAGCCAGCTGGGTATCCAGCATATCCCGGAAGATTTTCTCTCCCTGGGATTCACCAAAAAGGCTGTTTTCTGGCACAGTCTGGCGCATCTGCCGGTACATCATCTGGATAAACATGGATTCAAAGCCCTTGCAGGCCTCCATAAGCTTTTTATTGTATTTAATCTGCTCCGGAGTCAGCTCAGCCTCACCAGCCTTGTTTTCACCCTTAGCCAGCTTGTTAGCAGCTGCATCCCGCTCAGCCTTGGCCTTTTCCAGCTCCTGGGCAAAGCCCTGAGCCTGATTTACCGCCCGCTGGGCAGCAGTCTGTCCCTGCTGCTGGGCATTGGCAATCAAGCCATCTATGCTGTTAATCTGCATAATCTGTCACTCCTTAGATAATCTCTAAGTCAGCATGCAATGCACCTGCTGCTTTAATGGCCTGCAAAATGGAAATAACATCCCTTGGAGTTGCTCCCACTGCATTTAAGGCACCTACAATATCATTAACATTAGAGGTTGCTGGCAAAACAATGGAATTGCCCTTGCTTTCCTCCACAGTAGTATCAGTAGTATCAGTTATGACAGTGCTGCCCATGCTGAATGGAGGTGGCTGATCCACTTCGATATCCTTCTGAATCTTGATGCTGAGACTGCCCTGGGTAATGGCAATGCTGTCAACAGCCACGTTGCCACCCATAACGATAGTACCAGTACGTTCATTAACCACAACCTTGGCAATGTTGTCAGGAGTTACAGAAAGCTCCTCTAAGTTAGACACAAAGCCTACAATATTCTTCCGGTAATAGGCAGGCACAGTAATATCTACACGGCCTGGATTTGCAGCCCGGGCAATACCGCCAAACTGGCTGTTAATGGACTGCACAATACGGTTGGCAGTAGTAAAATCAGATTTATTTAAGGACAATGACAAAGTACCATTAGCACCTAAGCCCTCATCCTCTACAGAATTTTCCACAATGGCACCATTAGGAATCGTGCCTACAGTTGGGAAATTCTTCTGGGCACTGGAGCCACTTCTGCCTGCAGAAAAACCACCAGTAGAAACTGCGCCCATGCCTACAGCATAAACATTGCCATTACCAGCCTTTAAAGGCGTCTGCAAAAGCGTACCACCCTGCAGGCTCTTGGCATCACCAATGGAGGAAACGGTAATATCAATAGTGTCACCCTCTCTGATAAAAGGTGGCAGTGTTGCTGTAACAATAACAGAAGCAATATTCTTTGCCTTCAGACCGTTGGTATCAATGACAACGCCGAAATCCTTCATCATGTTGCCAATAGACTGTACAGTCTGTGTCATTTTATCAGAGTCACCAGTTCCATCCAGGCCCACAACCAGGCCATAGCCCATGAGCTGGTTGGAGCGGACTCCCTGAATCTTGGCTATATCCTTGATGCGGGTAGATGCTGAAGCTGCAAAGGCGCAGCTTGCCATCATGCACAGGCATAAAGCCAAGGCTAAAATCCTCGCCAGATTTTTCATCTTTTGCCTCCCAAAATTCGGTCTTAGAAAAGGATATTGAAAATCTGAGTCAATATACCCTGACGCTGCTTTGCGTTAATTGGACCCTTGCCATCAAACTTCAAGGTTGCATCAGCTACCTTATTGGAAGAAATGGTGTTGTCATACATGATATCATCACTGCGGATGACACCCTTCAGGGTAATCTTGTGCTCATTATTGTTGTTCCAAATGGACTGAGTGCCCTCAACCACCAGGTTGCCGTTGGCTCTTACCTCAGTAACTGTTACGGTAACAGTACCATTGGCCTTGTTGGTGTTGCTGGTGCTGCCGTTAGCCTTGTAGCTGTCAGAACCGCTGGCAGTAGCCGCTGCTAAAAAGTGGAACACACCAGTGCCGGCAGACAGGGACTGCTTGCCAGACTTGGAATTGGAAGAATCCTTGCTCATAGAGGTGGTAGCAGACTCATTAATAATAATGGTCAGTATGTCACCTACCTGGGATGCCTTCCTGTCAGTAAAGGCGCTATGGTGTCCGTGATTTCCCCACAGGCTCACAGCCTCTGCCTTGCCAGCACCTGCAGCAAATACCATCACCATTACCATCAATGCTGCCATAAAGCCTTGCATGCTTTTGCTTTTCATATTCTCACCTCTGTCTGTTTATCCTCTTTATCATTACAGGTCATTGCACCTGCACATTATTTTCATCTATTACCTTGCCCCGGATAATGCGATTACTATTAAGATTCTTCACGCTGATAACAGCATTTTTCCGGCCATTTTCCATGGCAATGCCCTCTGCCTGCACATTGATGCCGTTAATATCAGCATTGATGTACACCTTAGTATAGGCCTTAATCAGCACTGGTTCTCCCAGTACCCTGCCATCTATGATAGTTCCTTCAGCCACATTGCGGGTTACTACCTTGCCTACCACCTGGTCAAAGCTGGTGTAGCGCTGCATGGCTGAGCCATTATCCTCCCGCTCCTCCAGCCGCAAATCTCCTGCAGTTAAGGCCTGCTCCCGCTGCAGCTGATGGGCAGCCGTCACTACCTTTTCAAAAACGTGGACTCTCATAGTGCACCGTATCTGGCTGTATTTTTTCCCAGCCACATACACATCGATAGCTACCTGGACGTTTTTGCCGTAGCGGATGCCAGTTGGCAGAAAGGTTTTATAGGTAATTTCACCCCAGGGCATCCTCAGCCCTGCTGGCACATTTACCGCTTCAATCTCATAGCGGCGCTGCTCACCGTTTTCTGCCATAACCTCTTTTAACTTATTGGTGGAAAGCTGGATGAAGTTTTCCCGCACCACTACCTGAGGCAGCTGAGCCGTAGGCTGTATCACTATGCCTGCCGCCTGGCTGGTACTGCCAAAGCATAAAAGCATTAGCAGACAGCCCAGCAGGCAGATTTTAGCAAATAATTTTCTCATCAGCGCTTTAAGCCATTTGCAATTTCCAGCATGCTGTCAGATGTGGTAATAGCCTTAGAGTTAGACTCATAGGCACGCTGGGAAACAATCATGTTAACCATTTCATCCACAATCTGCACGCTGGACATTTCCAAAGTAGACTGCAGCAAAGTACCAGTACCGTCAGTACCAGGAGTATTGGCAATAGGCGCTCCAGACGCAGCAGACTCCTTAAACATATTCTTGCCCACAGCAGTTAAACCAGCAGGATTTAAAAATCTTGCCAGCTGGATAGTACCAATCTGATTTGGCGCATTAGCACCAGCTGGAGTATCGGAAACCACACCAGTGGCAGAAATAACAATAGAATCAGATGGGGCATTGTTATCAAACTGAATATTTTCAGTTAATGGATAGCCATCAGTAGTTACCAGATTGCGGTCGCCATCAATCTTGAAGGAACCATCTCTGGTATAGCCTACACTGCCATCAGGCAGCTGAATCTGGAAAAAGCCGTCACCCTGGATGGCAATATCAGTCTGGCAGTCAGTAGTCTGAATGTTGCCCTGGGTGAAAATACGGTTTGTGGCACTAAGTCTGGAGCCTAAACCAATCTGCATTGGGGTAGGATAGGTAGTACCGTCACCACTTTCTGCACCGCCATCACGCAAGGTCTGGTAAACCAGATCCTGGAACTCAGCTCTCTGAGCCTTAGCACCAGTAGTGTTAACATTAGCTAAGTTATGTGCAACGATATCCATCTGCTTCTGCTGGCCCTTCATGCCGGAAGCTGCAGACCAAAGAGAACGCATCATAAGGCAAAACTCCTATCTATTAAATAAAAAATCAAATTAATTCTGTTCTATTACATCGATATTATACAAAAATATCTTAAATTACAGCCTGCCTACCTCGTTGACAGACTTATCCAGCAGATTATCCTGGGTTACCACTGCCTTAGAGCTGGCTTCATAGGAACGGTAATTAGCAATCATGTTAACCATCTCAGAGACAATCTCAGTATTAGAGCGCTCCAAAGCCCCCTGCTGGATGCTGCCAGTACCTGGAATTGGCTGCTGCCCCTCCATAGCACGGTACAGGCTGGCACCTTCCTTTGCCACAGCATCACGGCCTGCAGCAAATTCCACGAAGCCCAGGCGGGCTACAGGATTGCCATCCGCAGAGATAGCTCCGTTTTCATTAATAGTAACGTGCACTGCCTCAGGTGGCAGGTCAATAGGACGGCCTCTGTCATCCAGTACATTCTGGCCATTTACAGTAACCAGACGGTTAGTAGCAGATTTATAGAAATTGCCGTCTCTGGTATAGCGCTCACCCTGTGGTGTTTCAATGATGAAAAAACCATTGCCCTGGATAGCCAGATCCATAGGATTGCCAGTGGTCTGCATAGAGCCCTGGCTGTAGTCAGTTACAATATCAGAAACCTGAGAGCCTAGTCCCAGCTGGCCTACTACAGGAGCACCATTTCCCAGGGAAAATCCCTTAAAGGTAGTAACATCCTTTTCCCTCTGGTCGTCAATACGGCGAATCAGCATAGGCTCAAAATCAGAGGTCACAGCCTCATCCTTCTTAAAGCCGGTGGTATTAACATTGGCCAGGTTGTTGGCAATAACGTCTGTGCGTCTGCTTTCAGTAATCATGCCTGTAGCCGCTGTATATAGTCCACGCCACATATTGTATCCCCCTCAAATTAAAAGAAAATTAAAGCAGCATTATCATTTCATAACAATATAACAGTTTAGCTGCTATACAAAAGTTTCATATTTCCCCGCAAATTACTTCCAGAAAGCAATGGTGCGCTTGTTATCCAGTTTATCAATATGATCCAGTGCCTTGCCAGTACCCAGAGCTACACAGGACATAGGGTCATCAGCCAGGCTGGTAGGAATCTGGGTTTCCCTGCGAATCAGCTCATCCAGGCCGTACAGCATAGCACCACCGCCAGTTAAGATGATGCCATGATCCATAATATCAGAAGCAAGCTCAGGCGGACACTTCTCCAGTACATCCTTCACGCTGTCCACAATCTGAGTCACATAAGGATTTAAAGCCTCGCTAATCTGCTCAGTAGTTACCTCAATATTCTTAGGCAAACCAGTTAAAAGGTCACGGCCAGTAATATTTTTCTTGGCATGGCGGGCATCACCAAAGGCTGCACCAACCTCCATCTTAATGTCCTCAGCAGTACGCTCACCAATCATCAATTTAAAGGTGTTCTTAATGTACTCAATAATAGCCTCATCAAATTTATCACCAGCC
The DNA here is from genome assembly GCA_017390245.1 of Selenomonadaceae bacterium. Taxonomy (GTDB): domain Bacteria; phylum Bacillota; class Negativicutes; order Selenomonadales; family Selenomonadaceae; genus Anaerovibrio. Next base: position 1,127 of record JAFPCE010000242.1, on the reverse strand, counting down.
ACCTTTAAGCTGCTGCTGATAACGATGCCCCCCAGGCTGATAACTGCAATATCAGTAGTACCGCCACCGATATCCACCACCATAGAGCCATAGGCATCAGAAATATCCAGGCCAGCACCTAAAGCTGCTGCCAGAGGCTCCTCAATGAGATGAGTTCTCCGGGCACCAGCCTGCTCAGCTGCCTCCTGGATAGCACGCTGCTCCACCATGGTAATGCTGGATGGAATGCACACCATAATACGAGGGCGCAGCATCAGACTGCGGCCAGTAACCTTCTCAATAAAGTGGCGCAGCATGGTCTCAGTAATATCAAAATCTGCAATAACGCCATCTCGCATAGGACGGATTGCCACGATGTTGCCAGGAGTACGGCCAATCATCTGACGGGCCTCCTCCCCCACTGCCAGTACCTGGTTGTTGTCGCGGTTAACCGCCACCACAGAAGGCTCCTTCAAAACAATACCTTTATTCTTAACATAAATCAGCACATTAGCAGTGCCCAAATCTACACCAATATCTAAAGACATACCAAACAAAATGAAACTTCCTCTCCATTGTGAATTTTTCTAAATCTAATTACACACATATAATATATAACACATTCCTAATAAAAACAATGGTAAAAAGTCACAAAAATTCTGGTCAAAGATCCAGATAAAATCATCACAAAAATTACTAGCAAAAAGCCAGCTATAAATCATCACAAAAATTACTGGCAAAATTTCAGCTATATCTCACCATAAAAATTACTAACCAAAATTCAGCTAATAATCAGCATAAAAAATGAGGCAGGAAATCCTGCCTCACCAAATTTTACTTATTCAATTCAATTTATCAATCAGCAAGTATGGCACTTCTCATAAAGGCCAGCCTTCTTCAAGGTACGAACCATGGTCTCGCCAATCTGTGCTACGTTTTCAGCAACCTCAATGCCTACAGCATTCAAAGCCTTAATCTTGTCAGCTGCAGTACCCTTGCCGCCAGCGATAATAGCACCAGCATGACCCATGCGCTTGCCTGGAGGCGCCTGCACACCAGCAATGAAGCCTACAACAGGCTTGTTTGGCATATTCTCAGCAATCCACTTTGCAGCATCTTCCTCAGCAGTACCGCCGATTTCACCAATC